>NZ_JBQSUZ010000013.1:0-93541 GCF_052375975.1 Halomonas sp. TP35
TATGAACTACGACCCTATTAATTCAGGGTTGTCGGTCATTAGTGGTCAAGCGGTAGAAAACAGGCGTGGAGGTGGAATTGATACAACAGAACTGTTGCGCCCTCTTCCATTTGTCCAGATGGATGCACGTTCGGACGATGCCACAAAAGAAAACATACAGTCACTTAGGCCGCAGGATTTTTCGATTTCAGGTGGTAATTACTACGATAACAACATAAGTATTGATGGTGTCTCCGCAACGTCACTACATGATGTAACAGCGGCCTCGGGCGACAACGATTGGAACAACGTTTACACACAAACCTCTCAAACCTTTTACATTGATCCAACACTTATTGGTAACGTGGAAGTATTCGACTCCAACATTTCGGCCAAGTATGGCGATTTTATCGGGGGAGTCGTTAATTACGAAATTCGCCAACCCAAAGATGAATTTTCATTCAATATAACGACGGGCTTTCAAAGTGACAGCTTAGTCAAATATCATGCTCCTATCCCTGATGAAGATGATCCGCTTGACGCTCCTGCTGACTTCACAAAGTACCAAACATCAGTAACGGTTGATCTCCCCGTCACCGATAAGCTTTTCTTGTTAGCCGGCTATACCAGAGCAGAATCCAACGTTCAGTACAAGAAAGATCCTGAGCTTGGGTCCTTGACGCACTATAACGGCGATGTCTCGCAAAACTTTTTACTCAAAGGGCGCTACCTCTATAGCAATGATTTGACGTTCGAGGCGCAAATAGCTCACAGCCCTTATCGTAGCGAGCGCGATCTACCAAATACTTATAACGGTTTGACCACCAGCGATTCCAACGGAACTCAGGGATACTTTTCCGCATTAGGCTTCTTTGATACGACCCGTTGGGAAAGCAAACTCTCTCTGATGCACAACAATTCAAGCCGCTATGCCAGGAATCAACGCATTGCATGGCGAGGGGACTCAGTTGACTGGTGCTTTACAACACGCAACTGCTTTGAAGGCGGGGTGGGCAATCTTAATCAAACGCAAACGGACTATACGTGGAAAACAGATTTTTCTACCTACCTGCAAAGCGGTACACTTAATTATGGGAGCGAATTAAACTATTCCAACGCACAGAAGAGTCGTGATGAAGAAGCTCGCTACTATTATTTATCTCGCTCTGCCGGTAGTAAAGAGTTTAGCTGTGCACCCGGTGACCCTGCTTGTAATGGCCTAAATGCCGCCTCAAGAGATTTGGTCTATCAACCGTTTAATGCTGAGGTAAGTATTTATAATCATTCGCTTTGGGGCGAATATCTAAACACTTACGGAAATATAGATATTCGCGCAGGCGCGCGTTACTCCTATGACGACTTTCTGGGCAACCATAACGTGGCGCCCCGCCTGACGGGCACTTGGCAGTTTGTTCCTGATACATTTTTAACGCTAGGCGCTAACCGCTACTTTGGAAGAAACATGGTAGGGTATGCGATTAATGAGCAAGTTCCAGTCCACACCTGCTACGAGCGCCAGTTAAAAAACGCCCCCGATAACAGCTATGGCGGAGTACCAGGCAAGTGGGATGCCTGTAACTTTCAACCCTCGGTTACCAACTACTCTTCCTCTAACCTGCAGACCCCTTATAGTGACGAGTTGACGGCGTCACTGACGATTCCAACGCCACTGAATGGCCACTTGCGCCCTAAAGTCGTGTATCGTGAAAACCGCGACCAGTTCTCTCGCAGCGAAAAGCTTACGGATCGTGATGGCAATGATTACTATACGATGTCTAACGATGGAGAAACGGATTACCTTGGTTATGCGTTGGAGTGGTCTGGTAGCTATAAAAGCCATTTTTTCAATGCAAACGTGGTTTGGTCAGAAACTCGGACTAATGGAGCCGTTGATTATACGTATGAAGCCGACGATCAAAATGAGCTCGTCTATTACAGCAATGCAATCATGTCTATGGCCGACCTACGCGAACAAGATGCACGGCAAAACTTCGCAGCCCCCTTCAAAGCCTCTGTGAACTGGGCAACGGGCTGGCTTAACGGCAATTTAATTACTGATACCAGTTTAAATTATCGCGGTAAATACGAGTATTTAACCGATTCCAGAGAAAACTATACAGACAATGAGGGCAACACTTATGATATCTATGAGGATACTAACACGGGGTCTTTGACGACCGTTGATACGAATATTAAATATTATTTTTTAAACAAAAACATCCACAACGCCTCAGTTGATTTTAGAATTAAAAATATATTCGACAGGGTCACAGGTAATACCAGCAACTATCAGATTGGACGCTCTTTCTGGCTTGGCTTGAATTACGCATTTAACTGATAACCTGCATAATGCCCCTCAGCAAGGCGAGCATTTTATTGAACGAGAGCGCTACTCGCTAACATATAACGCTCGCCGCCAATCGCTACAATGATGATTTACTGAAAACGCCCTGGTCGCCGTGCCACCTCCTCCAGCGCCCACCCTTGCGTGCGCAACTCACCTTCCAGCACGGTTTCCATTTCGGGTGTCAGGTCCGGGAAAAAATTAAGCCCGGTACGCGCTTCTATTTCATTAATAGTGACCAGATAATCATCTAACGGCTCGTTGCCGCGAACGTCCTGGGGCATGATGAACGCCAGTGCGAGCGGCGCCTCATCATGTGGGGCAACAATAATCTTATAGAACGCCTCTGGCACTTCGACAAAGCCCACCCGATTAAACACATTATCCATAAAATGCTCCGGGAATATCGGCCCGGTAATCACCTGTACGCGATCAAAACGCGGCGCAAAGTGATTGATCACCGACTCTTCCAACCGCTGCCATAGCTGACGATTTAGATTAGGCCGCTGCGGCGTCATGTTACTCATCAAAAACGTATCAACCTGAGCATCACGCCCGTGCACCGCGGCAATGGCATAGTTAGGTGCCATATGCCCCCGGTCATAGCCACTACGGGCATAGCTGTCGGTTTTTACCGGCCAGAGGGTCCGCCAATCCGCTTGAAAATTGGGCCGTGAGCCAATCTGCGTCCCTTCCGGCACCGCCTCCAGCTGGTAACTCACCCACAGCGGGTTAACACGCACATCCGACCAGCCAACTAAATAGCCCTCATTGCGTAATACGCGGTGAAACGTTGTGGGATGAAAACTCTCCCACGTGGGAACGCCCATCCAAGTATACGCATCCTGATGCTGACGCTCCTGAAACTCCCATAACCCCGCTCCCGCGACCACAAACAGCAAAGCAACGCCCAGACGTCGCCCCTCTCGACGCCAGCGCCAAAACGATATCCTCACGTTCCCTTACTCCCCACACGCTAATTTTTATCGCCTGCTTATGACACGCGGCCATTGCTGTGGCCGGTGCCTATTTCAACATTACCAGCCTAGTGAAAACATGGTTTCAAGATCGTGGCGTGAATGTACCTGCATGGCGTTAAGCGTTTCCGTATCGCTGATACCTTCAACCTCGTTAAGGCGCTCGGTGACCAATTCAGCAAGGCTTTCAAAATCTCGCGTACGTGCAATGGCCACCAGGTCGTAACGCCCGCAGGTTGAGTACACTTCACTAATACCTTCTACGTCCGCTAAACGCTCCGCTACTGCTTTAACCTGGCCTTTTTCGGTATTAATTAAAATAACTGCGTTTTGCATAGCGTCCTCACTGAAAAATGTAAGTGATACCGGGGGCTATCGTCATTTTACTCACAACGCCTACACCTGTTTAATGGCGTAATACGCAAGTAAAACGTCAACAGCCGCCAAAGCGTGGAGTATAACAGGCCTGGTTAAATCCGCAGCCTGGCCACAAAATCTCTCTAAATCCTTGCCTTGCACGAAGAAGTCGCGCGCCACGCATCTATTCGTTAGCATGGGTGGATAACAACGCGATATTTAGGGTCAAACGGTTGGTGCTCAAAACAGCATGTAACAAAACGGTCAGTAATAAACCGTTAGTCATTGACCGCTAGTAATAAACAGAAGCGATGGCCCACCATCCGATCACCGTGACTTATCGATGAGAGTGACCTTAAGGAGAGATCATGGCTAATCAGAGCCGCCGTCATTTTATACGCACCAGTGTATGGGGGCTGGCAACCCTACCCTTGGGCATCGGTATTTTATCGAAAACGGCCTTTGCTCAATCGCTACCTCGCCTTGACCCTTCCGTACCGAGTGCCCAAGCGCTGAACTATGTTGAAAAAGCGAGCGATGCCAGCGACCACCCTGCTTATACATCAGGTGAACGGTGCGACAACTGCATGTTTTATACCTCTGGTAATCAAGGCTGCCAGCTGTTTCCTGAAAACAGCGTTGAACCTGGTGGCTGGTGCCAATCCTGGGTAGCTCAGGGGTAACGCGGCTAAAAAGCCCTGCCAAACGCAGGGCTTTATACGTTACTCGCCTGTACGTTGTAATCATTTACGGATTGTCTTTACTCTCCTCCTCTATGGGCCAACGGTAGCGATGCGTCACCCGCCCTTCATCCATAGAAACCAGACGTACAGGGAACCCCCAAAGCTCATGCAGGTGCCGAATAACCGGGTAGACACTACGTCCAAGGGGGCGGCGACAATCCTGGACATGGTGCAGTGTTAATGAGCGATCTCCCCGGATATCAGCCTCAACCACTTGAATATTTGGCTCTTTCACCGATAGCGCGTACTGAGTAGAAAGCGCATCGCGCACCCGGCGATAGCCCTGTTCATTATGAATAGCCGCCACTTCGAGTGTTTCCGACTGATCATCATCCACAATTAAAAACAGCTTAAGGTCGCGCATTACCTTGGGCGACAGAAACTGCTGAATAAACGACTCATCCTTAAAGTTGCGCATAGCAAATTCAAGCGTACTGCGCCAAGGCGTACCCGCAATATCAGCAAACCACTGATAATCCTCCTCGGTCGGTGCTTCGCATATCCGTTTGATGTCCATAAAGATGGCAAACCCCAACGCATACGGATTGATACCGTTGAAGTAAGGACTATCAAAGTCAGGTTGATTAATGACCGCGGCGTGAGACTGCAAGAACTCAAGCATCAGACCTTCATCAACATCGCCTTCGTCATACAAGCGATTCATCAACGTGTAATGCCAAAAGCATGCCCACCCCTCATTCATGACCTGAGTTTGGCGCTGGGGGTAAAAATACTGCGCCAGCTTGCGCACAATACGTACTATTTCACGCTGCCAAGGGGCCAATAACGGGGCATTTTTTTCAATAAAATAGAGCAGATTTTCCTGTGGCTCCGGCGGGTAAATTCCGCCGCTGTGCAGTCCTAGCGGATCGTTGTCGCTGTTAAGGCTACCAGGCAGCGGTGACGCATTGTCAGGCGGCTCAGGAATCGTACGCCACAACATATTCACCTGCGTTTGCAGGTAGGCTTCCCGTTCATCCTGGCGCCTGGCCTCCTCTTCAGCCGAGATCGGCGAAGGTCGCTTATAGCGGTCAACGCCATAATTTTGCAGCGCGTGACACGCATCCAACAGTTGCTCAACCGCATGAACGCCGTGGCGCTCTTCGCATTTAGCAATGTAGTGACGTGCAAACACCAGATAATCAACGATCGATTCGGCATCGGTCCAGGTACGAAACAGATAATTGCCCTTGAAGAAGGAATTATGCCCATAGCAGGCATGCGCCATGACCAGCACCTGCATCATCAGGGTGTTTTCTTCCATCAAATAGGCAATGCAAGGGTTGGAATTAATCACCAACTCGTATGCCAAGCCCATTTGGCCCCGCTTGTAAGCTTGCTCAACGGCCAGAAACTGCTTACCAAACGACCAGTGATAGTAGCCCACCGGCATGCCCACACTGGCGTAAGCATCCATCATCTGTTCGGTGGTGATGACTTCTATTTGGCTGGGATACGTATCCAGGCGGTACTCGTCGGCAAGCGCAGCCAGTTTGTCGTTAAAGTGCTCCAGAATACTAAAATTCCAGTCAGAACCAGTCGCAATGGGCTTTTGGGACGCATTCATAGCGTACTCCTCAACACGCACGCGTTTAGCGCGCTTGATTCAAGCGGCGTTTAAACAGCTCACGAAAAACAGGGTAAATATCACTGGCTTCGACAATTTGGCGCATCGTAAAGCGTTCAGGAAAGTGTTCAGCGACGTTCTGGTACTCATGCCAAAGCGACTGATGATCGTGAGGGGTAATTTCTACATACGCGTAGTACTGAAGTTGAGGCATCAGCTTTTTAATCAGTAAATTGCGGCAGGTATTGGAATCATCGTCCCAATTGTCGCCATCCGATGCCTGAGCCACGTATAGATTCCACTGCTCGGCGGGATAGCGCTTTTGAATAATGTTATCCACCAGCGTGAGTGCGCTTGAGACAATGGTGCCGCCCGTTTCGCGGGAGTAAAAGAACTCCTCCTCACTCACTTCTTTTGCGGCAGTATGGTGGCGGACAAACACCAGTTCGACCTTTTCGTAGTGTTTCTCTAAAAAAAGATAAAGCAGCAGAAAAAACCGCTTCGCAATGTCTTTATGGTTCTGTGTCATGGAGCCTGAAACATCCATGACACAGAACATTACCGCCTGGCTTGAGGGCTGAGGCTGCGCTGCCAACTGGTGATAGCGTAAATCGTAGGTATCAATAAACGGCACTGCCTCGATGCGTTTCTTTAAACGCTCGATGTCAGCTTTCAGTTCAGCCACCCGTGCCGGATTACGTAGCACGCTGTCCTTGCGCTCTTCTGCCTCCAGTGCTTGCTCAGCTTCTTTTAGCGCTCGCTTGATCGGTGCTCGCATGGCAATACGGCGGGCGTAGGCCTCCCGCATGGAACGCGTAATACTGATACGCGAGGGCACGCCATCCCGGGAAAGGCCCGCGCGCACCATTTTCACTTCTTCCAATGATTTAAGCGGCTTACGCTGCAGGTGCGGAAGCTCCAAGCCATCGAAAACAAACTCTAAAAACTCCTCCCGGCTAAGCGTAAACGCAAACTCGTCGTTACCTTCGCCTTGGTCAGAAGCATTCCCTTCACCCGCGCCGCCTCCGCCGACTTGGCCACTGGGGCGGCGAATCCTGTCGCCCTGTAGAAACTCTTTATTACCCGGCGAGACGATATTGCGCGCCCCACCAGGGCCATGCTGAAACACCGGCTCGGAAATGTCCTTGGTGGGGATAGAAATTTTTTCACCGCGCTCCATATCAGTAATGGAGCGGCGGTTAACCGCCTCTTCAACAGAGCGCTTGATATGCTGACGGTAGCGCTCCAAAAAGCGCTGACGGTTAACCGCGCTCTTATGTTTGGCATTAGGTCTTCGATCAATAAAGTAGGTCATACGACCTCCTTAACCCAAAGGGCCTTTTCAGTACCGGCGCTTACTGCGACTTGCGCACGCGCAGGTACCACTCGGAAAGCAGACGCACCTGCTTCTCGGTATAGCCGCGCTCCACCATCCGAGCGACGAAGTCCTCGTGCTTTTTCTGGTCCGACTTTGAGGCCTTGGCGTTAAACGAGATGACCGGCAAAAGCTCTTCGGTATTGGCAAACATCTTGTGCTCAATAACCCCTTTAAGCTTCTCATACGACTGCCAGCTGGGATTCATGCCATTGTTCTGGGCACGCGCTCGCAGCACAAAGTTAACCACTTCATGACGGAAGTCCTTGGGATTGGAGATGCCCGCTGGCTTCTCAATTTTTTCAAGTTCTTCATTAAGCGATTGGCGATTCAACTGCTCGCCGGTATCCGGGTCGCGGTACTCCTGGTCTTGAATCCAGAAATCGGCATAGGTCACATAGCGATCAAAAATATTCTGCCCATACTCGCTGTAGGATTCGAGATAAGCCGTCTGGATCTCTTTGCCAATAAACTCCACATAGCGCGGAGCCAAAAACTCTTTAATAAAGCCCAGATAACGCTCAAATACTTCAGAGGGCAGTTGCTCACGCTCAAGCGCTTGCTCCAGCACATACAGCAGATGCACCGGATTAGCGGCAACTTCGGTGCTGTCAAAGTTAAACACCTTGGAAAGAATCTTGAACGCAAAACGAGTGGAGAGTCCTTGCATGCCTTCGTCCACACCTGCCGCATCGCGGTACTCTTGTATCGACTTGGCACGCGGGTCGGTATCTTTTAGATTTTCGCCATCGTACACGCGCATTTTGGAGTAGATACTGGAGTTCTCGGGCACTTTTAACCGAGACAGCACCGAGAATTGTGCCAGCATGCGCAGCGTATCGGGCGCGCAGGGTGCGGCATTGAGGGAGGAGTCTTCCAGTAGCTTTTGATAGATTTTGATCTCTTCAGATACTCGCAAGCAGTAAGGCACTTTGACGATATATACGCGGTCAAGAAAGGCCTCGTTGTTGCGGTTATTGCGAAATGCCTGCCACTCGGATTCGTTGGAGTGCGCCAGGATAATGCCATCAAACGGAATGGCGCCCATCCCCTCCGTTGGGTTGTAATTCCCCTCTTGGGTGGCGGTTAACAGCGGATGTAGCACCTTGATCGGCGCCTTAAACATCTCAACGAATTCCATTAACCCTTGGTTAGCGCGGCAAAGCCCGCCCGAGAAGCTATAAGCATCCGGGTCATCCTGGGAGTAAAGCTCAAGCTGACGGATATCGACTTTACCCACTAACGAGGAGATATCCTGGTTATTCTCGTCACCTGGTTCCGTTTTAGAAATCGCTATCTGGTGCAGCCGCGAAGGATAAAGACGCACTACACGAAACTGGGAAATATCGCCGCCGTACTCTTTTAAACGCTTGGCGGCCCAAGGAGACATCACACTTTTCAGATAGCGCGGCGCAATCCCATACTCTTTTTCAAGCAGCTCACTATCCTCTTCAGGTGAGAACAACCCAAGTGGCGACTCATAAACGGGTGAGCCTTTAATGGCGTAAAAAGGGATGCGCTCCATTAGCAGTTTTAAACGCTCCGCAAGTGATGATTTACCGCCACCCACCGGCCCCAGCAGATAGAGAATCTGCTTGCGCTCCTCAAGCCCTTGGGCGGCATGACGGAAGTAAGCCACTATCTGCTCAATGGCCTCCTCCATACCATGAAACTCAGCAAAAACCGGGTAGCGGCGTATCACCTTATTGGAAAAAATACGCGATAAGCGCGGGTCCTTTGCCGTATCAATAACAGTAGGCTCGCCGATGGCGTCCAGCATACGCTCCGCGGCGCTGGCATAAACCGTTGGGTCACGACGACAAAGCGCCAGATACTCTTCCAAACTCATGTCTTCTTGCTGCACGCGGGCAAAACGGTCTTGAACGTGGTCAAAGATGCTCATGGAACCCTCCTATGGCCATCCCCAGGCAATCACCACCCGGATGAATATTTTATCGTGGTGAGCCGAACGAGGTGTCGCTCTATTAGCGTAGCCAGCATTAGCAAAATGTGATGACTAAAACTTCAACGCTAACATGTGATACGCATAGGCATACGCCAGAAAAGCCCCGCACTTCAAAGGCAGGATGTTGATACAACAGGGTTTTAACCAAAAAGCACTTCATCAGAAACGTTTAACGATTCTCTAATGATCAACATTGGCATGGCGGGCCAGGCGTCACGCCCTTTTATTGAACGTCTACAAAAAACCGCCGCTGCGTGTGCAGCGGCGGTAAAAAAAGCGATACGCCTGAAAACTCCAGAGTCTCTTACTATCCAGAATGCTGTTCAAGAGCAATTTTGACATCCGCGATAAGTAAATCCAGTAATTCAACGGTGGTATTCCAGGCACATACAAAGCGTGCCCCACCGGCGCCAATAAACGTATAGAAGGTCCACCCCTTGGCTTTTAGGGCGCTAATTGCATGGGCTGGCAACTCAACAAAGACGCTGTTTGCCTGGGCAGGAAACATCAACGACACGCCAGGCAGCGCTTGCAGCCCTTGCGTTAAATATTGTGCCATCGCGTTAGCATGCTGAGCATTGGTGAGCCACGCCCCGCTCTCCAAAAGGCCCAACCACGGCGCTGATATATAGCGCATTTTGGATGCCAACTGACCTGCCTGCTTGCAGCGATACGAAAAATCTTCTGCCAGCTCGCGATTAAAGAACAAAATCGCCTCACCCATCGCCAAGCCATTTTTAGTCCCAGAAAAACACAGTGCATCAACACCTACCTGCCAGGTCAGCTCGGCAGGCGTAGCATTCAGGCTGGCACAGGCATTGGCAAACCGAGCGCCATCCATGTGTAAACGCAAATCATGCTTATCGGCAATGGCACGAATGGCCAGTAGTTCTTCGCGGGTATATACCGTTCCTACTTCGGTTGCTTGGGTCAGCGAAACCACTTTAGGTTTTGGGTAGTGAATATCGCTCCGCCGCGTCACCAGCGCCTCAATCCCCTCAGGGGTAAGCTTGCCATTCGCTCCTGGCGAGGTCAGCAGTTTGGCGCCATTGGAGAAGAACTCCGGGCCGCCGCACTCGTCGGTTTCAATATGCGCCAGCTCATGACAAATCACGCTATGGTAACTGCGCCCCATCGCAGAAAGCGCCAGTGAGTTAGCCGCAGTACCGTTAAAAACAAAAAACACTTCGCAGTCGTAATCAAACATTTGACGAAAGCGGTTCGCAGCACGCTCGGTCCAATGGTCATTGCCATACGCCAAGTCATCAACCTGATTAGCTTCCAGCAGATACGCCATGGCTTCCGGACAAATACCAGAGGTGTTATCGCTGGCTAAAAAACGGGGGGTACACTCCGACGTCATGGCAATTATCCTTTTTCACTGACATTGTCTTTCACTGACATTGTCTTTTGCAGACACAGTTACAGCGCCAGCTGGGTGCCACTAGCGCCTTTAAACATCACGTTATGCTTAATAAGGTGATGGATCAGCCAGTCTATCGTCATTTATGGACGAGCGTCACCCGCCACTATCAACGCGTTTAAAGCTGGGCAGCCAAGCGCATTCCCTGATCAATAGCGCATTTGGCGTCAAGCTCTGCCGCCTCATCGGCACCGCCAATGATATGAATCTGTTTACCGAGCGCCTCAAGCGGCGCCACTAAATCACGCACCGATTCCTGCCCCGCGCATACCACCACCGTATCCACACCCAGCACGCTGTCCTCGCCATTGCGGCGAATATGCAGCCCATCATCATCAATTTTAAGGTACTCGCAGCCCGTTAAGGTCGAAACGCCGCGCGCCTTTAGCGAAGCCCGGTGTACCCAGCCAGTGGTTTTACCCAGGTACTTGCCAGGCTTTGAGGTTTTACGTTGTAGCATGACAATGTCACGTGCTACAGCGGGCGCCACAGGGGCTTTTAAACCGCCGCGTTCGCTAACGGCCAGGTCAACGCCCCACTCGTCGCACCAGGTATCGATATCAAGGGCCGGATGTTCTTCATGGGCCAAAAGCTCGGAAACGTCAAAACCAATACCGCCTGCCCCGATAACGGCAACCCGGCGGCCTACCCGTTCAGGGGATTCAATGGCATCGGCATAGCTCAGCACACTGGGGTGTTCAGCGCCGGGCAGCGACAGCGTGCGTGGGCGTACGCCGCTGGCAATAATAATATCGTCAAACTCAGCCAGTGCTTCTGGGGTGGCGCGGGTGTTCAAACGAATCTCTACCGCGTACTTTTCCAGCATTACGCGGTAGTAGCGTAGGGTTTCGTTAAACTCCTCTTTGCCTGGAATCCGGCGCGCGTAATTAAACTGCCCGCCCAGCGTGTCACGCTGCTCAAACAGCACTACGTGATGGCCACGGCTGGCGGCGGTAACGGCCGTGGCAAGCCCCGCTGGTCCACCGCCCACCACGGCCACGCGTTTAGGCGTGGTGGCGGGTTCAATCACAAGCTCGGTTTCATGGCAGGCGCGCGGATTAACCAAACAAGAGGTTAGCTTGCCTGCAAAGGTGTGATCCAGGCAGGCCTGGTTACAGGCAATACAGGTATTGATTTCATCGGCCTGCCCCGCTTCGGCCTTACGCACCCACTCAGGATCCGCCAAAAACGGCCGCGCCATGGACACCATATCGGCGTGGCCTTCGGCCAGCACCTGCTCGGCAATCTCTGGCATATTAATCCGATTAGTAGTGATCAGCGGCACCGAAAGCGCTGCTTTTACTCGCCGGGTCACCTCGGTAAAGGCGGCACGTGGCACGCTGGTGACAATCGTGGGCACCCGCGCTTCGTGCCAACCAATCCCGGTATTGATGATATCGGCACCCGCTGCTTCCACCGCCTGGCCAAGCGTAACGATCTCTTGCCACGTACTGCCGTCTCCCACCAGGTCAATCATCGACAGACGAAAAATCACCACAAAGCGCTCGCCCACTGCCGCTCGAATGCGTTTAACAATTTCCAACGGAAAGCGCATGCGATGCTCAAAACTACCGCCCCAGGCATCGCTGCGCTGATTGGTACGCTGGCAGATAAACTGATTAATCAGATAGCCTTCCGAGCCCATTATTTCGATGCCGTCATAGCCCGCCTGTTGCGCCAGGCATGCGCAGCGCACGTAGTCGGCAATTTGCTGCTCAACGTCTTCACTACTTAGTTCGCGGGGAGTAAATGGATTAATGGGTGCCTGAATTGCCGAGGGCGCCACCAATTCAGGCGAGTAGGCGTAGCGCCCCGCATGGAGAATCTGCATGCACAGATGCCCGCCTTCCGCGTGAACAGCCTCCACGACTTGACGATGCTCTGCCAGTTGGGTTTCATCGGTTAGCGCGTTGGCGCCCTGAAACACCGCGCCTTCCGGATTAGGGGCAATGCCCCCAGTGACGATTAAACTTACCCCGGCCCGCGCACGCTCAGCATAAAAAACCGCCAACCTTGCAAACCCATTGGGCGTCTCTTCCAGATTGGTATGCATGGAGCCCATTAAAATGCGATTGGGTAGCGTTAAATGGCCAATCGTAATTGGCTGAAAAAGATGCGGGTAAGCGGGCGCACGGGTCATTACGGTTCTCCTTGGCGTTATTCAAACAAGCGTATGACATCCAATCGCCGTCGTACAGCCCTTTACTACTTACCAGCGACGTTCAGAGCCATCGCTTCTCAGTCTTGCTCATTGCGTTAAAGCACGTAACATTATCCGGCTAACGATAAGGAAAACCGCTATGCCGTTGATTTACTTTTTGCCGCCACTTGCCACCGTGCTGATCTGGTCGGGCAACATGACCATCAATCAGTTGACCGTAGGCGCTATTGCGCCGAGCAGCATCGCTTTTTTACGCTGGCTGTTGGCGCTAGCGGTGATGACACCCTTCGTGCTTCCGGCCGTGCTTCGTCATCGTGCGGAAATACGTCGCAACTGGCCGAAACTCGCCTTACTGGGCCTTTTAGGTATGGGGTTATGGCAAGGGCTGGCCTATGTTGCAGCGGAAACCACAACGGCTACCAACATGGGCATTCTAGCTGCGATGGTGCCGCTTTTAACCGTGCTGCTGAGTGCGCTTATCCTGCGTGAACCGCCAACCCTGGGCGGCGTTACGGGGGGCGTGCTGGCCTTTATCGGCGTCACCGTGTTGCTGGGCCGCGGTAATCCCTTATCGCTTCTTCAGCTTGAAGTTGCCCATGGCGATGCGCTAATGGTGGTGGCAGCAAGCTGCTACGCGCTCTACGGCGTTATGCTAAAGCGTTGGAAAATGAACTTACCGCCTTGGGTAATGCTCTATGCTCAGGTATGTTTTGCGGTACTGTTTTTGCTGCCGCCCTATTTGATGGGGCCAATGACGCCTGTAGATAGCCAGAACATTGGGCTTATTCTCTATGCAGGCATTCCTGCCTCCGTCATTACCACATTTTTATGGATGCGCGCGGTCCGCCAAATTGGCGCTAACCAGGCGAGCATTTTTATCAACCTGATGCCTCTGTTCAGCGCACTGATTGCCATGGCGATGCTGGGCGAACAGGTGGCTGGCTTCCACTTTGCCGGTGGACTTCTGATTCTGGCGGGCGTCATCATGGCGCAAACCTTGACGCGCCCACTGGTGGGAAACGTGTCGGTGAATAAGCCGGGCAGCGCCTAGCCATCATGTACTAGGCTGTTTTCTTTTTTATTCTGGAATCCCCTGATATGTCCCTGGAAGACCTGCATCTAAATCTGCGCAACCTGACGAGCGATGATTACGATCAGCTCAAGACATTGATGGACGCTGTCTATCATAACATCGGCGGCGCTTGGCCCCGCCACACCATCAACAAGCTGATTCAGGAATTTCCCGACGGCCAGATCGCCATTGAAGATGACGGCAATCTGGTAGGCGTAGCGCTAACGGTTCAGGTGGATTACGACGAGTTTTCCAACCCGCATAAGTATGACGACCTGATTGGCCATCGTGAGATTATTCTCAACGATGAAAATGGCGATGCGATGTACGGGCTGGATGTGCTGATTCACCCGGACTACCGAGGTTACCGCCTAGGGCGGCGCCTTTACGAAGCACGCAAAGAGCTGTGTCGTTCGCACAACCTGCGCGCCATTTTGGCGGGTGGGCGCATTCCCGAATACTATCAGCATGCCGATGAGCTAACGCCGGCCCAGTACATCGAAAAAGTCTCTCGCAAGGAGATTTATGATCCCATTCTGTCGTTCCAGTTGGCTAACGACTTTCAAGTAAAACGCCTGCTGCGCAAATACCTGCCCGAAGATGAGCAGTCAAAGGGCTACGCGACCCTACTCGAGTGGAACAATATTCTCTTTGAGCCTGCCGACAACGTGCTGGATACGCGCCCGACCCAAGTGCGTGTTGGCGCCGTACAGTGGCAGATGCGTGAGTTTGCCTCGGTAGAAGCTGCCCTCCAGCAGATTGAGTATTTTGTCGACGCGCTTTCAGATTACCAAAGTGACTTTGCGGTTTTCCCGGAGCTATTCACCACCCCACTGATGGGCTTGCAAGACCGCGCCGCCCAGCAGGACCAAATGGCGGCGATACGCTTTCTGGCAGGCTTTACCGAGCGCTTTAAAGCCGAACTTTCACGCATGGCAGTCTCCTACAATATCAATATTGTCGGCGGTTCAATGATTGAAGTAGGCGAGGATGACCGGCTCTATAACGTTGCCTACCTCTTCCACCGTGACGGCGAAGTAGACAAGCAGGCCAAACTGCACATCACCCCTCAGGAGCGTCGCGACTGGGTAATCGAAGGCGGTGACAGCTTGCAGGTGTTTGATACCGATGCAGGCCGCGTGGGCATTTTGATCTGCTACGACGTGGAGTTCCCGGAACTCGGCCGTCTACTGGCCGACCAGGACATGGATATCCTGTTTGTACCGTTCTGGACCGACACCAAGAATGGCTATCTGCGGGTTCGCCACTGTGGTCAGGCGCGCGCCATCGAGAACGAGTGCTACGTAGTGCTCTGCGGTAGCGTCGGCAACCTGCCCTCAATTGAAAACCTGGATATCCAGTACGCGCAGTCTGCGGTCTTTACCCCTTCTGACTTCGCCTTCCCCCATGATGCAGTGCTGGCGGAAACCACACCCAATACCGAGATGATTTTCTTCTCGGACCTGGATTTGACTCGCCTAACCGTGGTGCGCGCAGAAGGCTCAGTGACGAACCTGAAGGATCGCCGCAAGGACCTGTTTGATCTGCGCTGGCGCGACTGGTCATTGAAATCAGGCTCCATTGAAGTATAAGCGCGAGTTGGAAGCCCTATGCCAATAACCAAGTACGGACGCAATTCGGGTACATTTTAATAAATGAGACAGCCAACAAGCCCACGATTTAGTCGTGGGCTTGTTAGTTATGGGATGTTTTTAATTCTCACATAGCCCGTTTCAGGTCTACGTCTGGCTAGCCTGATACTGCAAACGAGCGGCCACGATGGTGCGGTGATGGGCATCTGCCCACGCTACCAGCTGTTGCATCGGCTCAAGAAAAGAGCGCCCCAACGGGGTTAGAGTATATTCCACCCGTGGCGGGACTTCAGGATAGAGCGTACGCGTGACAAAGCCATCCTGCTCCAGCTGTTTGAGGGTACGGGAGAGCATCTGCTTTGAAATATCACCAATCTCACGCATCAAGGCATTAAAACGCAGCGTGCCGGGGGCCAGGGCTTCCAGAATCAGTAAGCTCCACTGGTCGCCAATGCGGTCAAGCACATCGCGAATCGGGCAAGGCTGTTCAAGAACGATCTCTTCGCTAGCGGTAATGGCAGTCATCACGGCTCCATGGATGGGTATGCAGTGGGCATATAGATGTGACCGGGTCAGGTAAATGTGACTTCTTGTGCGGTCATGGGAACTCCTTTAAGTTTACCCCAAGGTCTACATTTTAGACCGTTTATTAAAGTGAAGCTCAAGGGGCATGATGCGGTGATTAGTGCTGCGCCTTTGATCCATCTACCCGAAACAGGAGTGTTGACATGTCGTTACTGAAACCGTTGAGCGTTGCCACGTCGGTGCTGATGCTATCTTTACCCGCCGTATCGTTTGCGCAAGCCGAACGTGATCTTGAGGCCGAGGAAGCAAACCGGGCATTGGTCATCCAGTTCTATAACCAGTTCTTCAACGAGCATGAAACAGAGCAGAGCTCATTGGTGCTGGCGGAAGATTACATTCAGCACAATCCGGGCGTACCGGATGGCAAGGCGCCTTTCGTGGATTACTTTGCAGGCTACTTCCAGGAAAATCCGGACTACCAGAGCGAGATCGTGCGTAGTGCAACCGATGGCGACCTGGTCTGGCTGCATGTTCACTCTACCAATGGTGATGAGGATCGCGGTGAGGCCGTTGTGGATATCTTCCGCGTTGAAAATGAAATGATCGTCGAGCACTGGGATGTCATCCAGTCTGTGCCGGAAGAAGCGGCCAACGACAACAGCATGTTTTAAATCGGATAGTGTCAGATTATTGGCCCGAAAGGGCCTTTTCTACACCACTCAAACCTACCTACCGGTCGGTAGCTTTTATAGTATGATGCGTCGCTTGGTTTTTGACATGCTTTAAGCATGCATCATCAAGATGTTTCATGTTCGGAGACTCGAAATGTTATCCACGACAACACCCGCGCTACGCCGGGTGCTCAACGCGGCCGTTGCCCAGTTTGCCCGGCATGGTTATGAGGGCGCCTCACTGGCGGGGATTGCTGCCGACGCCGGTATTCGCAAAGCGTCGCTTTATTCGCATATCAAAAATAAGGACGCGCTGTTTTTGGCGGTGTTTGAAGATGCCTTGAAAATTGAATCGCAATTTGCTCATGAATGCTTTGAGCATTCCAATACTGGACTGCCAGGCCAGCACTATTGCGAATCGTTGTTGGCACGTTACGCCGACTCTGAGCACTTTCGGTTTCTGCTACGCACCTCGTATATTCCACCTGAGTCGCTTTTCCACGAGCTTCAGGAAGGCTACGAAACTTACATGCAACAGCTGTTAGCAGATTTTACGGCAGCGCTGCGTCGCCATGTGGGGGAGGCACTCTCCGATCAAGATGCCCTGATACTGGGCCACGCTTACATGGGCATGGTGGATAGCCTCCACGTGGCGCTTATTTATATTGGCACCGAGCGCTTTGAGGCACGTCTCAACGCGCTTGAGCGCCTTATGGGCGACAGCATCGCCAGGCTTGTAGGAGAGCATCATGACTGAACAGGCCATCCGTGAGAATACTCACCAAAGTACCGTGGGCATGGCGCTAGTCACTCTGCTGGCCCTTTTGACCGCACTCGATGCCATGGCGATTGATATGTATCTGCCCGGCATGCCGATGATTGCGCACACCTATGAGGTCTCGGCAGGCAGCGTGCAGCAAACGCTGTCGGTCTTTTTGGCAGGACTGGCGCTGGGGCAGTGCCTTTATGGCCCGCTACTGGAGCGTTTTGGCCGCCGAATGCCGCTCCTGGTGGGGCTTGTGATCTTTGTGGCGGGCTCGGTGGTTGCGGCCATGGCGCCCACGCTTGAGTGGTTACTTGCTGCCCGATTTTTACAGGCCATCGGCGCGGCCGCCGGATTGGTCGCGCCGCGTGCCATTGTGGCCGATCTTTGCGATGTAAAAAGCTCTGCCAAAATCTTTTCGCTATTGATGCAAGTCATGATGATTGCACCCGTCGTGGCGCCCATGATGGGAGGCTTTCTGCTTGAGCACGGTGGCTGGCGCGGTATTTTCTGGATGCTAGCAGCTCTCGGCGTTATTGGATTGGCATGGAGCCTGGCCGCCATTCCCGAGACGCTTGATGTTGGGCAGCGCACAACGCTTAGCGTAAGCAGTGTCGTGCGTGGGTATCTGGCTCAGTCTCGTCGTCGAGTCTTCATGGCTTATACGGCGGCCGGAGGCTTTGTTCTGGGGTCACTTTTCACCTATATCAGCGCCGCAGCGTTTGTGTTTACCGACCATTTTGGCATGACCCCGACCCATTTCAGCTATCTATTTGCCGCCAATTCTGTCGGGCTGATTATCGGTGGCATGCTGTCCAATGCGTTGTCTGCACGCGGTATGACGCCTGCCGGGGTGACTTATATCGGGCTTGGTATACATGCACTGGCGGGTGCGCTTTTATATCTGGTCGTCACGACGGGTATGGTCACGTTCGAAACGTACGTGGCGCTGCTGGGGGTGGCGATTGGGGCGCTCGGACTGGTATTTGGTAATTTGACCGCGCTAACCATGAACGCTGGCGGGGCGCAGGCCGGCGTGGCTTCGGCGCTGATGGGTACCCTGCACTATGTGGTCGCGGCGGCCGTTGGCTATGTTGCCAGCTTGGCGACCCAGGGGCCGCATCTGATGCCACTAACACTTACGCTGTGTGGCGTGGCCGCTTTATTGCTCTGCCGGCTTGCCGGTGCCATGACGAAAAAAGCACAGGACGTTCACCTCGATGGGGCACGTACTTAGCGCTTTTCAGAAAGGGATAAATGAACGAACAAACGAAAAAGCCGCGCAACCGCGCGGCTTTTTCGTTGAAAGACTTATTCTACGGCTCATCCGGCCACACCAGGTGACGCGGCACGCGCCCATTGGCATCAAACATCACGCCTTCATCACGCAATTTCTGGTGCTGACGGGTAGCACCGCCGTGGTCAGCAAGTTTAAGTGAGGCCGCAATCACCCGGTGCCAGGGAAGCTCATGGCCATCGGGCAAGTGGCGCATGGCAGACCCCACCATTCGTGGTGTGGCGCCTTCTGTCATAGCGGCAATGCGCCCGTACGTCGTGACTCGCCCCGCCGGAATCTGATCGACAATCGTATAGATCTGCTCCAATAGTTCGGGACGTGCCATAACGGATTCTCCGTAATTACCTCAGGCTAACGGGCTTATAGCGCTTCCACCAACTGATCAATTGCCTGAAACGCTTCTTTCTGCGCTGCAGCACGCTGCTCTTCGCCCATGTTCAGGCCTTCTGCGTACACAACATCAACATCGGTAATGCCCATCAAGCCTAGCATGCTTTTCAGGTGTGGCGTTTGGCTATCCATGTCCGACCCCGCATACATACCACCACGGGCCGCCAGAATAATCACCCGCTTACCTTCGACTAGACCTTGTGGGCCGTTTTCTGTGTAACGGAACGTTTCGCCAGCACGCAGTACGCGGTCAAACCAGGCTTTTAACTGCGAAGGGATGCCCAGGTTATACATCGGTACAGCCAAGACCAACACGTCATTAGCACGCAGTTCGGCCAACAGTTCATCAGAGCGAGCAGCCAGTGCTTTCTGCTCGTCGCTGCGCTCATCAGCCGGTGTCTGCCATGCGCCCAGTTCCGCAATATCCAGGTGAGGAAGCGCATCGGCAACCACGTCGCGTTTAGTGACATCGACGCCTTCGCGAGCAGCCGCACGGCTTTGGAAGTGGTTGGCCAAGGCGATAGATTGACCGTTTTCACCAAGTACAGAGGAGGTAACCAACAGGGCACGAGTTGTCATTTTAAAAAAGCTCCAACGCAGGATTAATAAGGAATTGGCGCTATTTTACGATGATTTTGATTAATCAAAAGCGCAATGATATGAGCGTTACGTTCGATAAAATCGAATTATGATATCTATAAAAAAACCCTGCTTTTGTATAAGCAGGGTTTTAGTTGGCTGGTGATTAGTGCTTTTTAGGCCACGCCTTGGGATCAACCTTATTGGCTAACTTGGGGAATTTGCTGGGATCAAAGGTAGGTTCTTTGCCTGCCTTCAGCTGCGCCTCGTAGTCACGGAACAACGCAAAAGCAACAGGTGAAAGCAGCAGGATAGCCACCAGGTTAATAATGGCCATCATACCCATGGAAAGATCCGCAAAGTTCCAGATCGCCCCCAGACTCGCCACCGATCCCACCATGATCATCGCCAGCACCGCCAAGCGGTAAAGGAGAATCGCCACCGGCGCTCGACGACCGGCTAAATACTCAATATTGGACTCGCCGTAAGAGTAATTGGCAATCACAGAAGTAAACGCGAACAGCAAGATTGCGACGGCTACAAACATGCCCCCCCAATCGCCTACGTGGCTTGAAAGCGCCATTTGGGTCAATTGGATACCATTCGTCTCTTCACCGGCTAAAAGCTCAGGCCCTGCCATAATAATAATGGCCGCCGTGGCCGTACAAATAACCAGCGTATCCAGAAACACACCCAGCATCTGAATAAAGCCTTGGGCAGCCGGATGGTTGGGGCGCGTGCTGGCGGTAGCTGCCGCATTCGGCGCCGAACCCATGCCCGCCTCGTTGGAGAACAGGCCGCGTTGAATGCCGTGCATAATCGCTTGTGACACGGCATAACCCACGGCCCCACCAGCCGCTTGTTCAAGGCCAAAGGCGCTCTTCACAATGGTCATGATGGCTGCTGGGAAGTCACCGATATTAAGCCCGACTACAACAAGCGCGAGTAACAGGTAAAGCAGTGCCATTAATGGCACCACCAGCTCCGCGACCTTGGCGATGGACTTTAAGCCACCAAAGATAATCGGCGCCACAACGACCACCAAGACTAACCCCATGGCCCAGGTGGGAACAGCAAATGCCTGCTCCATGGCCTGGGCGATGGAGTTGGCCTGTACGCTGTTAAACGCCAATCCAAACGCGATAATCAAACAGATGGAAAACAGCACGGCCAGCCAGCGCAGTCCAAGCCCACGTTCAATATAACGGGCTGGCCCACCGCGGAAGGTGCTATCCCCATGGTCTGTTTTGTAGGCCTGCGCCAAGGTAGATTCGACGAAGCTGGTCGCCATACCCACCATGGCGGTCATCCACATCCAGAAAATCGCGCCAGGGCCACCAAAATAGATCGCCACCGCCACACCCGCCAGGTTGCCGGTGCCTACGCGTGCCGCCAGGCTCGTCGAAAGCGCCTGAAACGAGGAGATACCGTCACCAGCATCCCGCGAGGTGCGCAGCAGTTTAAACATGTGACCGAAATAACGTACCTGAATCGCGCCGGTTCGTATCGTAAAGTAGAGGCCTGCGCCGATCAGTAAGTAGATCAGCACACTGCCCCATAACAGCCCGTTGCCGCGATCAACCAACGCGGTCAACAGTTGAGGTACCGAAAAATCCATACAACACGCCTTTTTTTAACTTATCGGAGGCGCTTCATTCTTCACGCCTGCACCAAAATGGCAAGAAAATTGGTGTATTTATTCTTAAAACACCCCTAAGTGGCGTCAGTATCCTTCGCTAACCACACCCAGACCAAGGCCGCTTCGTCATCTACCTGCCGGCGGCTGGGACGTACCAGCCAGAACTGCTCATCGCTTGGCACACTAATGGACGGAAACGGCGTCACCAGGTCATTGCGCTGCTCCAACAAACGGCGATGAATGAGCGCTACCCCTGCGCCTTGGCTAGCTAACGCTAACGTCATCACCTGGTTATCGCATGTTATAGAACGACACTGCGTTTCCAAGTGACCCACGCCCGCCGCCTGCAGCCAGCCTGACCAGCCGACACCAAACCCTACCGCGTGAAGCAACGTGTGCCCTCTTAAATCGGCAGGCGTTGTTAGCGTTGCAGCAAGCGTTGGAGAACACACTGGTAGCAGTTGTTCATCGCCTAACGAGTGCATTTCAACGCCACTCCATTCGCCTCGCCCATAACGGATTTCGATATCGGCGCCCTCTGCCCCATAGTCATCTGGCCAGATAGCGCTAACCAGGCGAATGGAGATGTGTGGACAGTGCTGGTAAAGAGCAGCCAAACGCGGCGCCAGCCAGGATTGCTGGAGAATCGGCGTGGCTCTTAATGTCACAGGCTGCCCACTGGTAGCGCCAAACACCTCAGTCGTTCCTTCGCTGATCCGCGAAAAAGCATCATTGATACTGGGCAGCCAGGCTTGCCCAACAGGCGTGAGGGTTAAGCTTCGCGCATGGCGCACAAAGAGCTTTTGCCCCAACCGCTCCTCCAACAACCGAACTCGCTGACTAATGGCCGCCTGGGTAACGGCCAACTCATTTCCAGCCGCGGTAAAGCTGAGCGTTCGCGCCGCCGACTCAAACGCCTGCAGCCATAATAGTGGCGGTAACTGACTCATGGGAAACCCACCTATAAGTAAAACGAGGCCTTAGGGGCCATATTAATCATTTGTTTGAGCCATGACGAATGCGCATCCTAAGTGGCCGAATTTAAGCGTTTTTCATCACCATAAAGAGGCAAAAATGACGAGTACAGTGTTTGCCGCCGAAGCGCATCAGGCGCCCCAAATGGGCGAATTTACCCCTTACGACTCAGGCCCATCACTAAGCGACGCGATGCTCACCGAGGAAGGCGTGACGCTGACATGGCAAACCAGCGACGTTACTACGCTACCACTGCTTTGGCTGCGCGATCACTGCGCCTGCCCTGAGTGCCGCCACCCGCAAACACGCGAGCGGCTCTATGTTCCTCTGGCTGACATTAACGAAGCACCCGATATTAGCCTGCAAAATGGGCACATCTATTTACACTGGAAGGACGGACATACCAGTGCCTTCCACAGCGGCTGGCTCTATCAGCGCCGCCCGGAAACGCGCCTGACATCACCTGTTCCGAAGTCGGCTCCTTGGGTTGATAATTTTTTCCCTGAACGCATTTTACATGCTGACCTCCTCACCCCAGCGGGTGAGAAAGCCTGGATTACTGCCCTGCTACGCGATGGTTTAGCGCTGGTTACAGAAGCCCCATTGATGGAAGAAGAAGTCAGCCGTTTAGCGGAACGCATTGGCCCACTGCGCACGACTAATTTCGGCGCTCGTTTTAATGTACGCTCAAAGCCTAACCCTAATAATGCGGCGTATACGGCGGCAGGTTTACCCCTACATATAGATTTGCCCAACTGGCAGCAACCACCGGATATCCAGCTACTTTACTGCCTAAAAAATGAGGCCAGCGGTGGCGAATCACTGTTTGCCGACGGTGTCCGAGTCGTTAACGCATTGCGTCACCAGGACTCCAACGCGCTGACTATTCTGAGTGAGACCCCGATCGATTTTCGTTTTCAGGACGAGGCAACCGATATTACCGTTCGTGCCCCAGTCATTACCCTTGATAGCAGCGGCAACCTGGTAGAAATACGCTTGAATAACTGGATTCGGGATACCCTTCATCTTCCCGCCTCACAAATGAACGCATGGTACCGTGCCTATCGGACGCTGTGGCAGCTCTTCCACAGTGAAGCGCATCAGTTGGAATTTACGCTGCGCCCCGGTCAAATGGTGGCCTTTGATAATCGGCGTGTACTCCATGGACGACGAGAATTCGACCCCAATAGCGGCGCTCGTCACCTCCAGGGCACGTATTTAGACCGCGACATGCTCGCCTCTCGCCTGCGTGTGTTGGCACGCCACTCATAAACCGCCCCGCGCGATATAAAAACTCAGCAAGGAGATCTAAATGAAAACCTGCCTACGCCTCTCACCCAGCATGCCGTTGGTAGCAACAGCACTCTTATCCGCTGCATTTGCATCCACCACGCACGGCGATGATCAAACACTTGATTTTGGTGTTCCCGCTTGGCCTGGCATTACCGTAAAGACGGAAATAGCCGAACAGCTATTAAACCCGCTGGGTTATGAAACCCGCGCGCAAGAGATTGGCCTGCAGGTGATCTATCAGGGTATGGAGAGCGGTGATATCGATGTATTTCTGGGCGCCTGGCTGCCTGCTCAGCGTGACATGTTCACCCCACGCAAAGAGTCAGGCTTACTGATTGATGTGGCGAACAACGTTGATGGCGCGCAAATGACGCTGGCCGTGCCTACCTATATTTACGAGAGCGGCATTCAAAGTTTTGCTGACCTTGCCGAAAACCGCGACCTGTTTAACGGTCAGATTCTCAGCTTTGGCGCTGGCTCGGCCGCCAGCGAAATTCTCCATGACGCCATTGATAATGACGCTTGGGAGCTGGGTGACTGGCGCCTGGTTGATACCAGCGAAATCGCCATGCTGTCCGCCGCTCGCGATGCTATCGACCGCGAACAAGCGGTGGTCTGGGTCGGCTGGACACCTCACTGGATGAACCTTGAGCTACCCATGCGTTACCTGGAGGATCCAGAAAATCTGTTCGGTAAAAACAACGGTGAAAGTGATGTGCTTACCCTGCTGCGCGCCGACTATGCTGAAGCCAATCCCAATATCACTACGTTTTTTGAGCAGTTCAGCTTCACCGCTGACGAACAAAGCTGGATGATCCAGGCGTTTGGCCAGGACGAGCGTGCGCTTTCAGAGGTAGCCCAGGAGTGGATCAGCAATCACCCCGAGCGGGTAGAAGCCATGCTTGCCGATGTAACGAACACCGACGGCGAACCGGCATGGCCAATTATTAAAGCGCAGCTTACGTTATAAGTGCGCGTCTTATGCCAACGCATCGCAACCATTTAACGTAGCAAGGATGCGCCGCGGCTCTCCCTAGTCGCGGTGCTCGCCTAACCAAAGACCTTGCCACGTACCCAGCGCCAAGCGCCCATAACGCACACCCAGGGTTAACTGAGCCCCTAACAAGATACTTATTTTATCCAATGGTTTCTGACCGAACGTGTCAGTGCTCGATGAGTTGATCACCGTCGTTTATGGTGATGAGTGCCTTCGCCATCAATCGAGGCAAGTAATGTCTGGCAACGGCGGTACTCGCCCGGTTATGTCACGCTGCACATGGTCAATAAACGCGCGTAACCGCGTGGGCACATGGCGGCGCTGCTCAAACACCGCATAAAAGTCGGCTCGCACGCCCTGCCATTCAGGCAGCAACGGCACCAGCGCCCCACTGGCCAAGTGCTCGTTTACATCCCACCATGAACGCATCATTATCCCGTGTCCGTCCAGGGCCAGCCGAGTTATGACTTCTCCATCGTTACTGGCCAGCCGCCCGCTCACCTTCACTGACTGAACGCAGCCCGGGTCATTACAACGCTCAAAACGCCAAAGGGGAAAGTCCGTATCGTTTTCACGAATCACCAGGCATGCCTGGCGCACAAGGTCGCCAGGCGCGTTCAACGGTGCCATTCGGGCGATATAACGGGGCGCTGCACACAGCACACGGCGATTGGGCAAAATGGGCCGAGCAATCAAACGTGAATCCGGCGGTTCGCCAATCCGTATACCGACATCAAAGCCGTGATCGCTCAGGTTAAGCGGAAAATTGGTGAGTTCCAGCCATCCCTCAACCGCTGGGTGCATTGCACAAAAGGTGGAGAGCAGCGGCGCAATGTGCTGCCGACCAAAACCAAAGGTGGCATTAACCCGCAGCCGTCCGCTAAGCCCATGCTTATGTGTATCGTTGAGAGAGTTCTCAAGCTCCCCCAACTCATCCAGAATCAGCGCCCCGCGGGAAAGATAACGCTCGCCTTCTGCCGTTAGCGTCAACCGCCGGGTGGTGCGTGCGGCAAGCTCCACGCCCAAACGCGCCTCTAGCTGCTTTAAGCGCTTGCTCACCGCCGACAGCGAAATCCCCAGCTCACGCGCCGTTCCTGTCAAACTTCCTGCACGGGCTAACTGCTGAAAAAATGCAAGATCGTCTAGCGCCGACATGGATTCTCCACTTTCAGGCAACAATAGCTTGAATAATAGCCTGATTATTATCACTCAGATAGCGGCTACACTGCGTTCATCGCTCATCTTTTTTAATAACAAGGAATCCAAATGGCCCACCGTATTGCAGTGATCGCTGGCGACGGCATTGGTACCGAAGTCATGCCCGAAGGTATTCGCGCCCTTGAAGCCGCAGCCAAGCGCTTTAATATCGACCTTGAATTCACGACCTTTGAATTTGGCAGCTGCGACTACTACCTGGAGCACGGCCAAATGATGCCGGACGACTGGTTTGAACAGCTCAAGGGTTTCGATGCGCTGTTTTACGGCGCGGTCGGCTGGCCCGACAAAGTGCCCGACCATATTTCTCTTTGGGGCTCGCTACTGCAGTTTCGCCGCCAGTTCGACCAGTACATCAACCTACGCCCTTGCAAGTTAATGCCCGGTATTAAAAGCCCGCTTGCCGGGCGTGAACCGGGCGATATCGACTTTTACGTGGTGCGCGAAAACACCGAGGGCGAATACTCAAGCATCGGCGGCAAGATGTTTGAAGGCACCGAGCGCGAAATTGTCATTCAGGAAACCGTGATGTCGCGCACAGGCGTTGACCGCGTGCTTAAATATGCGTTTGATCTGGCGCAAACTCGCCCGCGCAAAAAGCTCACCTCGGCCACAAAATCCAACGGTATCTCTATCACCATGCCCTACTGGGACGAGCGCGTGCTGGAAATGGCCAAGCAGTATCCGGAGATTGATGTCGATAAATTCCATATTGATATTCTGACCGCCAACTTTGTACTGCATCCGGACTGGTTTGACGTGGTCGTCGGTAGCAACCTATTTGGCGATATTCTTTCCGACCTGGGGCCGGCGTGTACCGGCACTATCGGCATTGCCCCTTCGGCCAACATTAACCCCGAAGGCAAATTCCCTAGCCTGTTTGAGCCGGTACACGGCAGCGCACCGGATATTGCAGGCAAAGGTATCGCCAACCCAATTGGGCAGATTTGGTCTGGCGCCATGATGCTTGAACATCTGGGCTATAAAGAAGCCGCTGATGCGATGGTGACGGCCATTGAAGACGTGCTTAGCGAAGGCGACAGCCAAGTGGTCACCCGTGATGTAGGCGGCCAAGGCACCACTGAATCGCTGGGCCGCGCGATTGCCAAACGTTTAAGCCAGTAATCCCTTCGCCATAGGAAAGCCGCCCCGCAGATAATTATCGACGGGGTGGCTTTTTATTAGCGGTTGGTTACTCCGCCAGCTTCGCAGCGATTTTTGCAACGTGCTCGCCCTGAAAGCGCGCAAGCTTCAGTTCACGCTCGCTGGGCTGGCGGGAACCGTCGCCGCCAGCCAAAGTCGCCGCTCCGTAAGGGTTACCGCCGCTGACCTCGGAAATATCAAACTGCTCTTCAATGCCATAGCCGACGGGTACAATCACCATGCCGTGGTGGGCAAGCGTCGTCCAGGTGGAGGTAATCGTCATCTCATCGCCACCGCCGGTACCTGTTGAGGTAAACACACTCGCCACTTTGCCACGCAAGGTGCCGTTAGCCCATAAGCCGCCGGTTTGGTCAAAAAAGGTGCGCATTTGGCCGGTCATATTGCCAAAGCGGGTTGGGGTACCAACAATAATCGCATCGTAATCGGCCAGTTCCTGGGGAGTCGCTTCGGGCGTATCGTAATCCTGCTTACCGCCGGCATTTTTGAAAGCATCTGCGGGCATGGTTTCAGGTACTCGCTTAACGGTTACCTCTACGCCTTCAACTTTCCTTGCCCCTTCTGCAACGGCCTTGGCCAAGGTATCAACATGCCCATACATGGAATAGTAAAGTACCAATACCTTTGTCATTGCTTACTCCTTTGGACTGCGTTTTAGCTACGTTAATGGCATTCCGATTAGGGAATGACTACAACATAGCCTAGCCTGCAGCAGCGAAAAGCGAATGTTTTCCCCTGCTCTCTTCGATTTTCACCTTACGCAGATACAAAGCAGCGGCTGGTTTCTCGCATTGAATTCCAAAAGTGCGCGGCAAAGCGCCCTTCCTATTAAAACGCCCACTCACCGTGAGCATTTTAGGTACCGTCTTACACTCGAGCGCCCGCCACTTTCATAACCACGACGCTAGTGCTTGCTCCCGTTTTTGAGCATGTTAAAGATAGCGTGTGAATTTCCAACCAATAACAAGAGGCCGATAATGCTGAATCACTGGCTTGACTGGACCCTTGATGGGCACCCTCCCGTACAGCGTAGCGGCCAATTCCCAAGCGGTACTTATCGGTTTCATGCCCCCGGCATTATGGAACTTATCCCTCATACGCCACAGCCAGATGCCTATGCCTGCGTTTTTTCAGCGGCGATTCATGGCAACGAAACAGCTCCGGTTGAATTGCTCGGTGAATGGCTAAGCGCCCTGGAAGCAGGCACTACCCCGCTGGGTGCTCCCGTATTGGTCATTCTTGGCAATATTCCCGCGCTACGCGCTCAGCAACGGTTTATAGCAACGAACCTTAACCGTCTCTTCACGCGTGATTTACCGGGCAGCGGTGAGGAGCCAGAACGCGCACGTGAATTAATGGCTGCGGTAGATAGATTTTATGACACTCATGCCGCGCGGCCCAGGTTGCACTACGACTTGCACACCGCCATTCGTGAAAGCCTCTACCCGATTTTTGTTGTCGAGCCGTTTGCTAACACTGCGACCCTGCCGGAGCAGTGGCAGTGGCTTGCTGCTGCGGGCATGCGGGCCGTGCTTCATCAACACCAGACGAGCTGGACCTTCTCGCACTACAGCAAGCATTACCATGGCGCTCAAGCGTTTACTTTTGAGCTAGGCCGCGTCGCCCCTTTCGGGCAAAATGATAGGGCATCGCTGATCCCAATGGGCGCGCTGCTTACGTCGCTCAGCAAAGGCGAAACGCCTGCTCAGCAAGACCCGGCTGCCATGGTATTCTTTCAGGTAGAGCATGAGCTTAAGCGCCAAGCGGAGGACTTTACGCTCTACGTTGATGCTGACATGCCCAACTTCAGCCGTTTTGAGCCCGGCACGCGTTTGGCCTGGGATAGCGTGGCAGGCGATTTCGTGGTTGGCGAGACGCCGCTACACGTCGTATTTCCTAATGCCAACGTGGCGTTGGGTGCGCGGGCGGCGCTTTTGGTGGCCCCGGTTCACCCCTCAAGTCAAACCGAAAAATAAGCTTAATAGTTATTTAATAACAACAACATGGAGATAATATCGAGGCATATGTGTTTCACTTACGGTAGCCTTCCTACATTTATCGTATAAGGAAAGCACGCATTTTTCGCTGAGCCTGATAGAATCGCCACTTTTTTCGCGCCAGCCGCACTTAGCCTGCGTTAACTCAACACGTTGCTACCGCGGCAACTTTGTACTGGAGCCTATGTTTATGGCCGCTACTCCCCTGGAAGTGCGTAATATTAAAAAGCGCTTCGGCGATACGGAAGTTCTGAAAGGCCTTTCACTGGAAGCCCAAAAAGGTGATGTGATCACGCTGATTGGCGCTTCAGGGTCGGGTAAAAGTACCTTTTTGCGTTGTATGAACCTGTTAGAGCAGCCGGATGAGGGCGAGATCATCCTTCACGGCGACCCGATACGCTTTAAGGCGACCCGACACGGACGCGAGCCTGCCGACTGGAAACAGGTTGTCCAAATGCGTGCCAAGCTTTCCATGGTGTTTCAGAATTTCAATCTCTGGGCACACATGACGCTGCTTGAAAATATAATTGAAGCGCCTATCCATGTGCTCGGCATTCCTAAAAAAGAGGCGATCGAACAAGCCCATGCGCTACTTGAGCGTGTGGGGCTAACCGCCCGCGCCAACGCCTACCCGGCGCAAATGTCAGGAGGCCAGCAGCAGCGCGGCGCGATTGCTCGGGCACTGGCCATGAATCCAGAGGTTATGCTGTTTGACGAGCCGACCTCGGCGCTGGACCCAGAGCTTGTCGGCGACGTGCTGAAAGTCATGCGCGATTTAGCCAATGAAGGGCGTACCATGGTGGTGGTTACCCATGAGATGAGCTTTGCTCGCGATGTCTCAAGCAAGGTGATCTATCTTCACCAGGGCTTGGTGGAAGAAGCCGGGACGCCAGATGACGTATTAGGCAACCCGCAATCGTCTCGTCTGAAACAGTTTCTTACTCCTAACTACTGATCTGCGAGGCGACCATGCTGGATTTGCAAGGGTACGGCCCCCGTTTAATCGAAGGTGCCGGGGTCACCGTTCAACTAGCGGTTTTATCGCTACTGTTAGCCATCGCGCTAGGCCTGCTAACTGCCACAGCCAAGATGTCGCGTCACTGGCTATTGCACGGCACGGCAACTGTCTACACGACGCTGATTCGCGGCGTGCCTGACCTTGTCTTGATGATGCTGCTGTTTTACGGCGGTCAAATCGGTGTCAACGCGATTAGTGATATTCTTTACTACAGCTACGACATTGATATTTATATTAATTTCAACGCCTTTGCCGCTGGCGTATTGACCATTGGCTTTATTTTTGGTGCTTATATGGGCGAGACCTTCCGAGGTGCCTTTATGGCAGTCGATAACGGTCAAATTGAGGCAGGCAAAGCCTACGGGATGAGCAGCGCACTGGTATTTCGCCGCATTCGTTTTCCGCAAATGATGCGCCATGCGCTGCCCGGGCTCTCCAATAACTGGATGGTGCTGCTGAAAACCACCGCGCTCGTCTCGGTGATCGGCCTGACCGATATGGTCCGCGTGGCCGCTGAAGCCTCCCGGGCGACTCACGAGCCGTTTGTGTTTTTAATCCCCGTCGCCGTTGCCTACCTGTTGATTGCCAGCGTCTCCGAGTGGGTTTTTGCCCGGTTACAAAAGCGCTACGACATCGGCTTTGGAGAGCAGTGACATGCTAGATATTTCCGCATGGTTTAATGACCTTTTGTCCGGCAACCTGATCTTCACCCCCACCACAATGGGCTACTACTGGACAGGGCTTGTCACCACCACACAGCTGGTGTTTTTGTCGCTGGTGATCGGGCTGGTGCTAGCAGTGCCGCTTGCCATTATGCGCAGCTCACGACGTAAATGGATCAGCCTGCCCGTGTATGCCTATACCTACGTGTTTCGTGGCACGCCGCTGCTGATTCAGCTGTACATTATTTACTATGGCGTGGTGTTTTTTGACGGCATTCAGGAAAGCTTTTTGTGGCCAATCTTTCGTGAGGCCTTCTATCCTGCACTGATCGCTTTCACTCTTAACACAGCTGCTTACACAACAGAGATTTTCCGAGGGGCTATCAAAGCAACCTCTAAAGGCGAAATTGAAGCGGCCCGCGCTTACGGCATGTCACAAAGCCTGATGATGCGACGGATCATTATTCCCAGCGCATTTCGCCGTGCCCTGCCCGCTTACGGCAATGAAGTGATTTTCATGCTGCATGCCAGCGCGATAGCCAGCGTGGTCACCTTAATGGATCTGACCGGGGCAGCTCGCTATGTCTATTCACGGTTCTATACGCCGTTTGAGCCCTTCCTGTTTGTCGCGGCTATCTATCTGTGCTTAACCTTTGCCATTCTGTTTTTCTTCCGCTTTTTAGAGAAGAAATTACTTGCGCACTTAAAGCCACAAACCCCGTAAACGGCTCGATTACTAGCGAACGTCAAACAAACGTTGGTTCACAGGGTGTTTTCCTCTTTCCGCCGACCCCAACCTGGGTTACGTTAAAGAGGATCACCTCGGGTGGACCTCTTTAACAACGGAGTTAAATAATGAAAAAGTTGCTATCAGTTTCTTTAATTGGTTTGGCTGTTGCTGCGGCCTCTTCCGCCCAGGCACGTGATTATGATCAGGTGCGTATTGGCGTTGATGTACCTTATGTCCCGATGGAATTCCGCACCCCTGAAGGCGACCTGACCGGTTTTGATATCGAGCTGGGCAACGCCATGTGTGAAGAAATCGGCGTGACCTGCGAGTGGATCGAGCAGGAGTGGGACGGCATTATTCCGGGCCTTCTGTCACGCAACTACGACGCCGTCATGTCCTCCATGACCATCAACGATGAGCGTCGCCAGCAGGTGCTGTTCTCTGACCCCTACATCACCATGCCGTCTGCCTGGTTTGCCGCAAGCGACCTGGATATCGACGAAGCCAATGAAGAAACCCTTGAAGGCCTGACCATCGGCGTTCAACGCGGTACGCTCCAGGACAACTACGTCACTGACAACTACAGCAGCGTAGCCGATATCAGCCGCTACTCCACCGCCGATGATATGGTGCTGGATATGGACGCACAGCGTCTGGATATCGTCTTCCTCGATTTCCCGATCGGCCAGTCAACGCTGGTTGAAAACGAAGACGCTGACTACACCATTGTGGGCGAAAAAATCACTGAGCCTAAAGAGTACTTTGGTGACGGCTTTGGTATCGCGTTCCGCCAGCGTGATGAAGCGCTTGCTGAAAAATTCAACGAAGCACTCGCAACGCTTCAAGAAAACGGCACCTACGATGAGATTCACGCTCGCTACTTTGGCGAAGAGTAATCACATAGCGTAGTGACCTCCCCATCACCCCGGCCTTTGCCGGGGTGATTTATTTACGCCCTTGCCTTTTTTCTCCTTTCATCAGCGCCTTAAAAACCAGGTACGCAGGCCATTAACAAGCACGCTGCCCCTTGGAATGAACCAGGTCAGCATGTGAGAGTCTCTGTATTATTCACTACGTTTATATAGCCGATATAGCTCATACAGCCGATATAGCCGATATAGCCGATATAGCCGATATAACCCATATAGCGATGAAACGTCATTTCGCTATCACCGTAATTTAGTCATAAAAACAGGGAGGTTTTATGGCAGCAACTCTCAGCGCCACACCAGACATCAACCGACGCCCGTCTTCCTACTGGACAGGCTGGGGCCAGTGGCTCGCGCTCATTACCATGACGGTAGACCACCTTACCCGCTATGTATTGCCTGGGGATTTTAGCTGGGCAGGCTCCTCTATTGGCCGGATTGCCTTTCCGCTGTTTGCCGCCATGGTCGCTTGGCACGGGCTATTTAATACCCGTAACCCACTGCGCTATTCACGGCGTATTCTGGTTATCGGGCTGGTAGCTCAACTCCCTTACATGATGATGCCACGCGCATCGGATGCGTTGATTTTTAACGTCTGCTTTACGCTGGCCAGTGGCCTGGCCTTGGGCACACTGGCGCGCCAAGGCTGGCAGCACTACCAACAGCAAACACTGGGGTTTGGTTGGCTGCTGTTGGGCACAGCGGTGGGCGTCACGGTGTGGTACCTGCTCGGTTTCTGGGTGGAGTACGGCCACAACGGTCTGCTGTTGATTCCACTATTCATGTTTGCCATGCATTCACTTAGCCAAGCGGGCACCCATTTTCAGGCGCGACTTTGGGCAGGCTTGGCCGCCTTTCCCGTACTCTGGGTTGCCGGACAAATGAACGCCTCGGATATGGCAAAATCGTTTACCGTGGGAACCTGTGTCGTGGTGCTGATACTGGCTGCTGGCCTGGCTCAGCGCGTTCCTGCGGTAACGTTTGCCATGCCACGCAGGCTGTGGCTGGCCTGGTACCCTGGGCACTTTGCGTTAATCGCGCTGTGGCTACTGCTGAGCGGGCGTATTGTGCTGGGTTGGTAAGCGTCCAAGCTGGTTCGCGGGACTTTAAACAGAGCTTAAAACGGTCTTAAAAAAGAGCTTAAAACCGGAATTAAAAAAGGCGCCTCACATCGTGGGGCGCCTTTTCAGTAACTTATTAACGCTTATCTATAATGAGCGCTCAAAACTCCACTCAACCGCCGGGGCATCGGGTATCAGTGCTTGGCAGGCGCGCACCTTTTCCAGCAGTTCAGCGTGGGTAGCGGCCACCACGTTAACGTGGGCCAGCTTGCGCCCTGCCCGCTCGGCCTTGTCGTAGCGGTGCAGGTGGGTATTGGCAAGCTTGAGCATGGCCACGTTGTCACCTTCCTGGCCAATCACATTAACCATACAGGTGGGCGCAATGGCCGCTGTGCTGCCAAGCGGTAATCCTTGAACCGCCCGTAGATGGTTCTCGAACTGGCTGGTAACCGCACCATCCATCGTCCAATGACCGGAGTTATGCACGCGTGGCGCCATCTCGTTAGCCAGCAGGCTGCCATCGCGGGTTTGGAAGAGTTCAAGCGCCAGCACGCCCACGTAATCCAGCTCATCCAGCAGCGCACGAATATACGTATCAGCCGTTTGCTGCACCTGGGCGTCCAGGTCCGGCAGCGGCGCCACCGAGTAACGCAGAATGCCGCCTACATGCTGGTTCTCTGCCATGGGGTAGAAAACCACCTCGCCATCGCGACCGCGCACAGCAATCATCGACACTTCGCGCACAAAATCCACAAACGCTTCAACGATCAACTGCGTATGGCCAATGCTTTTCCAAGCGTCAGCCGCCTCTTCTGGGGCTTTTAGGACCGCCTGACCTTTACCGTCGTAACCTTCCGTGACGGACTTTGCCACGACCGGGCAGCCAAGTTCACGGGCGGCGGTTTCAAGCTGCTCTGCGCTCTCGACCACACGGTAAGCAGGCGTCGGGATGTTCAAGCGATCAAACAGCGCTTTCTCTTCAACCCGGTTTTGGCAGACCTCGATCGCTCGGCTACTTGGATACACCGGCTTGTGCTTCTCGATCTCCTGCACAAGCGTCACCGGCAAATGCTCGAACTCGTAAGTCACGACATCCACCTTGGCGAGAAACTCCGCCAAGTGCTGATTATCCGGGTCGACAATGACCTCGCCGATACCCGCGCTTGGGTTACCCGTAGTATCCAGGAACGTAAACCGATTGCCTAGCGGGTAGCCCGCCAGCGCCAGCATACGTCCCAGTTGGCCTGCGCCTAAAACGCCGATGTTTGTCGTACCAGAGTTCATGGGGGCTCCTTTTACTCAGCATCCGGCGCGGGGCGCGGGTCCGGGTTATCCAGTACCAGTTGAGTCTGCTCTGCACGGAAGGCCTCAACCGCGTTACGCACGGCGTTGTCCTGAAGGCCAACAATCTGCGCGGCCAACAGGCCCGCATTGGTCGCACCGGCCTTACCAATCGCCAGCGTACCAACGGCGATACCACCGGGCATCTGCGCAATCGAGAGCAGTGAATCAAGGCCTTTAAGCGCTTTGGATTCAACCGGCACACCCAGCACCGGCAGCGGCGTTTGTGAGGCCACCATACCGGGCAGGTGGGCGGCACCGCCTGCACCGGCCACAATTACCTGTAAACCGCGCTCAGCAGCACTTTTCGCATAGTCGAACAACAGGTCAGGCGTTCGGTGGGCAGATACCACACGCGTTTCATAGGCAACGCCTAAGCGCTCCAGCATCGTCACCGCATGCTCCATCACCGGCCAATCCGATTTGGACCCCATAATGACGCCCACTTTGGGTGCGCTATTCGACGACATGCCATTTCTCCCCGGCCAGTGGCCATATAAAAAAACGATAAAGTACCGCACGCCAGAAGCAGCCGTGCACGCTAAAATAAGGCACATAGTTTACCAGAGCCAAGCCGCAAGCGGGTGTTCACAAGTGTCGCGAAATTTTCATCAAATTAAATATTGAAATGCACCTGCGTTGGCGGCATTGTGTCCTTGTCATTTCAGACTGATGGAGTCTCATGAGTACGGCATACTCAACTGCTCACGCAGAAACGCTGGATCCTCCGCGAAGCAGCCCTGACCTCGATGTCAGGGAATTAGAAAAACGCACGCGCCTAATGCGCATTATCACGCGTTTAATTGCAGTATCAGATCTAGGAAGCCGGGAAATTGCCCGCCAGGCAGGGCTTCCAGTACAGAAGATTAGCGACTTGCTCGCCGGCAGGCTGGAGCACCTGAATATTGACGAGCTCAATGTTCTGCGCCGCACGTTAGAGCTGGAGGCGCCATAGGAGCAGCCATTAGCCCTTTAAATCACGAACGCCTCGCTTAAGCGAGGCGTTTTTGTAAGGTCTTGGCTCATTATCTACTGAACCGGTATCAAAAGACCGCCCAGTGCAATCACAACCACCACCGCCCAGGCAGGCAGCTTCCACACGGAAAGCAGTAAAAAGCCGCTAAGCGCCAAGGCAAATTCATACGGTCCGATAATCGCGCTGGCCCACACCGGCTGGTAAAGCGCAGCGCCCAGAATCCCCACCACTGCGGCATTGGCACCACGCATCAACGCCTGAGCACTTCCCCATTGGCGAAAGCGATTCCAGAATGGCAGCACGCCCACCAGCAGTAAAAATCCCGGCATGAAGATGGCCAGCAAGGCCACTATCGCCCCAACAAGGCCATTAACGCCGGGCAGTAATGCCCCAAGATAGGCGGCAAAGGTAAACAGCGGCCCCGGCACGGCCTGTGCCGCTCCGTAACCGGTTAAAAACGCATCAGGCGTTATCCAGCCTGACTGCACCACTTCCGCTTGTAATAGCGGCAGCACCACATGCCCACCGCCAAATACCAGCGCGCCTGAACGATAAAAGGCATCCGCGATATCAAGCCAAACGGCGCTCCCCGCAAGCAACGGCAACCCAATCAGTAGCCCAGCGAACAGCCCCAGTGCGATAACGCCAACTGAGCGCGACACCGCAAAGTGGAGTGTTTCGCTTTGCGTGGCGGTCACGGCTTCACGGCATAGCAGGAACCCCGCCAAGCCACCGAACACAATGGCGCCCACCTGCCCTAGCGGCCCGCTGACCAACAACACCGTAAACACGGCCAGTAGCGCAATGCCCGTGCGGGTTTTATCCGGGCACAGATTACGCGCCATGCCCCACACTGCATGGGCCACAATCGCTACCGCGACTATCTTCAAGCCATGAACAATACGGCTGACAATCGGGCCATCCAGTACCGCTGCGCCAAACGCAAATAGTACCAGCACAATGGCCGAAGGCAGCGTAAAGGCCAGCCACGCCATCGCGGCTCCCCAAGGGCCCGCGCGCATTAGCCCAAGCGCAAAACCCACCTGGCTGCTGGCGGGTCCTGGCAAAAACTGGCAAAGCGCGACCAGGTCCGCATAGGCAGCCTCCGAAAGCCAACGGCGGCGCTCCACAAACTCGGCCCGAAAATAGCCCAGATGCGCCACCGGCCCACCAAAGGAGGTCAGGCCAAGCCATAGAAAAACCCTAAAGACTTCGCTGACGCGCGTGCGTAAATTGTTCTCTTCAGCCATAGCGGAAGGCTCTTTTGCGTAATAGAAAGTGCCTAGGCTACCCGCTGCATTTTACGCAGTGATGACAAGTCGCCCGGGGCGTGCCACCTAACTACGGCACCGCTCCGCGCTGCATCCGCGGGTGCGATGGCGCTTACCACGCGCTACTTAATTCGGTAAACGTATAATCACACGCCCACAAATTGAATACCGGCATACCCAGTAGCGCGGCGTAACGTTTTGCGAGGAACGAGCAAATAAGGCACCCGCGAATGGCGGCGCCAGCCGCCCGGACTGCGTCACCTAACGCCGGCACCGCTTCGCGCTGCATCCGCGGGTGCGCTGGCGCTTACCACGCGCTACTTAATTCGGTAAACGTACAATCACACGCCCGCAAATTGAATACCGGCATATCTCGTAGCGCGGGTAACATTTTGCGAGGAACGAGCAAATAAGGCACCCGCGAAGGCGGCGCCAGCCGCCCGGGCCGCGTCACCTAACCCCGGCACCGCTTCGCGCTGCGTCCGCGGGTGCGCTGGCGCTTACCACGCGCTACGAAACCCGGTAAACGTATAGTCACACGCCCACAAATTGAATACCGGCATATCTCGTAGCGCGGGTAACATTTTGCGAGGAACGAGCAAATAAGGCACCCGCGAAGGCGGCGCCAGCCGCCCGGGCCGGGCCACCTAACTTCGGCACCGCTTCGCTCTGCATCCGCGGGTGCGCTGGCGCTTACCACGCGCTACAAAATTCGGTAAACGTATCGTCGCACGCCACCAAACCGCATATAGGCATATCTCGTAGCGCGGCGTAACGTTTTGCGAGGAACGAGCAAATAAGGCACCCGCGGAAGGCGACGCCAGCCGCCCGTGTCACCTAACGCCGGCACCGCTTCGCGCTGCATCCGCGGGTGCGCTGGCGCTTACCACGCGCTACTTAATCCGGCAAACGTACAATCACACGCCCACAAATTGGATACCGGCATATTCCGTAACGGCGGCCCGGCGCGAATGGCCAGGCCGCCAGCGTCACTTACTCGCTTTGGTCGGTGACGGCACCGGTGCTTGCTGAGCTTACCAGCCGCGCATATTTGGCCAACACGCCGCGGGTATAGCGCGGTGCGGGCTGTTGCCACGCGGCACGGCGGGTTGCCAATTCTTCATCGCTTAGCTGCACTTCAATAGTATCCGCTTCGGCATCGATGGTGATGAGATCACCATTTTCCACCAGCGCCAGCGGGCCACCATCAAAGGCTTCCGGTGATACGTGGCCGACCACAAAGCCGTGGCTACCGCCTGAAAAGCGGCCATCGGTAATCAACGCGACGTCGTTGCCCAAGCCGCGACCCATAATGGCCGACGTCGGCGTGAGCATTTCGCGCATACCGGGGCCGCCTTTGGGGCCTTCGTAGCGAATAACCACGACATCGCCTGCCACCACGGTGCCATCATTGATGCGCGCCTGGGCTTCTTCTTCAGAACCAAACACCCGTGCCGTGCCGGAGAATCGCGTGCCTTCTTTGCCAGAAATTTTAGCGACCGCACCTTCCGGCGCCAAGTTGCCGTAAAGAATCCGCAGATGACTTTCGGTTTTAATCGGTTTATCCAGCGGCGCGATGATTTTCTGGTCATCCGGATAGGCCTCAACGTTTGCGAGGTTTTCCGCCAGTGTTTGCCCGGTTACCGTCAGGCAGTCGCCGTGTAGAAGGCCAGCTTCCAGCAGGTTTTTCATCAACGGCTGAATACCGCCAAGCGCCACAAGCTCGCTCATCATGTAGTGGCCGCTGGGGCGGAGATCCGCCACTACCGGCACGCGTTTACCAATCTCGGTAAAGTCGGAAAGCGTCAGTTCAACACCGATAGTGCGCGCCATGCCGATAAGATGCAGTACCGCGTTGGTAGAGCCGCCTAACGCGATCACCACGGTAATCGCGTTCTCAAATGCCTTACGGGTCATGATATCGGAAGGTTTGATATCCCGCGCCAACAGCTCAAGCACCGCCTCGCCCGCCGCTTTACAGTCGTCGCGTTTTTCCTGGGAAATGGCGTTTTGTGCCGAGCTGCCCGGCAGGCTCATGCCCAGCGCTTCAATGGCCGATGCCATGGTGTTGGCAGTGTACATACCGCCACACGAACCAGGACCAGGAATCGCGGTTTCCTCGATCTGCTTGAGCTCAATCAAATCCATATCGCCCCGCGAGTGAGCGCCCATGGCCTCGAACACCGAGACGATATCGGTGTGCCCTTTGCCCGGCATGATGGTGCCGCCGTATACAAACACGCTGGGACGATTCAAGCGCGCCAGCCCCATTACGCAGCCCGGCATGTTTTTGTCGCAGCCGCCAATTGCCACCAGGCCATCAAAACCTTCGCAGCCCGCGACGGTCTCAATGGAATCCGCGATTACCTCCCGCGAGACCATCGAGTACTTCATGCCCTCGGTGCCGTTGGCAATACCGTCGGAAATGGTGATGGTGTTGAAGACCACACCTTTACCGCCTGCGGCATCAGCACCCTCGCGGGCCTGCTCGGCAAGCTCACCAATGTGGCTGTTGCACGGCGTCACCATGCTCCAGGTAGAGGCCACGCCCACTTGGGGCTTTTTGAAATCAGCGTCGTTAAATCCTACTGCGCGCAGCATGGCACGGCTGGCGGCTTTACCCACGCCATCAACCACCGGGGCGGAATGGCGGCGAGTATGGTTTGGTGTATCGGTCATTGGTAAGTCCTCTTGGCTTTGCTCAAAGTATCTGCATAGCTTGGGGATACCCTGGCTTGCGCGCAAGAGAAGATGAAAAACACATGGTTATCTATTTAAGCTAAACAGCTGCTTTATGGGGTCGAGGCAGGACAGACAGATCAAACCCACACGCTTGAGCATAACGCTGCAGTGTTTTCCAGCCAGGATTACTGTCACCACGTTCTAACCGGCTGATATTGCTTTTCTGAGTATGTAAACGCTGAGCCAGCTCTTCCTGAGTAAGGCCTGCACGCTGGCGCATGGAAATAAGCGTGTTGGCTAATTCAAACTCAGGCGCCAATCGCTCGTACTCAGCGTTAACCTCAGAATTCTGGAGCGCCTGTTCTTTCAATGCTTTTAAATTCATCACGGCTGTACCTCACGCTGTCTGGACCGGGCTAGTGCTAACGCTTGGCGAGGCGTTTTTTGGCTCTTTTTAACAAAGGCATGGAGAACAACTATCCGCTGGCCCTGTACGTAACAAAATAAGGAGCGCCCTATACCCTCTTTGGCTTTTGCCCTTATCTCAAAGAGACCGTCTCCCATCGCTTCCGTATGCGGCGGACCCAAGTTCGCCCCATGCTGCTCAACCATTTCTAACAACCGAAGCATCCTGGCCTGAATTTTTGGCGGCATACCAAGGATGTCGCTTTCAACACCAGGATAGAAATCAATCTGCCATTGCATTAAACAGCCCCTAAAGTTATCACTTATGATAACCCATAAGCTGCAAAAGTTCCTATCGATAGCACCCACTAAAGACGTTTAACTTATGGCACCATAGTACTTGTCTTAAGTACTGTGTCTTAAGCACTGTGCCTTATCGCTACTGCCTTGAAGGAAATACCGTCGCATGTCGTCACCCTCATTGCTTGCCAATACATCGTCTCTTACGCCGGGTTTTATGGTGGTGCATGCCAACCGCCTGGAAGACCTGCGCGGGCTAGCGGTTGAGTGGATGCGCCTTCATCCGTTAGGGCCGCTTGAGAACGAGACGATTCTGGTGCAGAGCAATGGCATCGGGCAGTGGCTGAAGCTGGCACTGGCGGAAGATCCGGCACAGGGCGGCGCGGGTATTGCGGCGGCGCTGAACGTTACCCTGCCTGCGCGCTTTTTATGGCAAGCCTACCGCACGGTGTTAACGCATATTACCGGTGACGCCCAGGCGGTGCCTGAAACTTCGCCGTTTGATAAATCGCGCCTGGTATGGCGCTTGCTGCGTTTACTGCCCAGCCTGGCTGAGCAGCCTGCGTTTGCGCCATTGGCGCGCTTTTTGGAAACTGACCGCGACCAGCGCAAGCACTATCAGTTGGCCGAGCGTCTGGCGGACTTATTCGACCAATACCAGGTGTACCGCGCCGACTGGCTTGATGCCTGGGCACGGGGCGAGGACGTACTCATTACCGCACGCGGCGAAGCGCGCCCGCTGGATGAGCACCAGCGCTGGCAGCCAGAGCTATGGCGCGCCCTGCGCGATGATGTTGCCGCCTCCCAGGGCGAGGCCGGGCTTAACAGCAGCCGCGCCCAAGTGCATAGCCGCTTTTTAGAGGTTGCCGAACAGCTGGAAGGCCAGGCTTGCCCGCCGGGGTTGCCGCGTCGGCTGATTATTTTTGGGATTTCATCGCTGCCCCAGCAAACGCTGGAAGCCCTGGCCGCACTTTCGCGCTGCTGCCAAATTGTGCTGTGCGTGCATAACCCCTGCCAGTTTTACTGGGCAGATATCATCGAACACAAGGATTTATTGCGCGCTAACCGCTACCGCCAACAGCGTAAAACGGGTATGCCTGAAGCGCTGGATGTATTAGGCGACGGCGATGTAGAGAGCGCGCTGCATCTGCATGCCCAACCGCTGTTGGCAGCCTGGGGCAAGCAGGGGCGCGACTATCTGCGCCTGCTGGATGAGCATGACGATGCAGGCAACTACCAAACCCTGTTTGAGCAACAAGCGCTGCGTATTGATATGTTCGAGCCGTTCAGCACGCCCGAGCACTCCTGCCTGCTCAGCCAGCTACAGGATGATATCCGCGAGCTGCGCCCGGTGGCCGAAACCCAAACGACCTGGCCTGCGGTTGATGCAACCCACGACGACTCGATTGTGTTTCATATCGCTCACGGCCCCCAGCGTGAAGTAGAGATCCTTCACGACCAGCTGTTGGCCGCGTTCAGTGCCGACCCTGAACTGCGCCCGCGAGATATCATCGTTATGGTGCCGGACATTGACCGCTACGCGCCGCATATCGAAGCGGTGTTTGGTCAGTACCGCTCAAGCTACCGCACGCTTGGCCGCGACGACCCGCGCTATATTCCCTACACCCTTTCAGACCAGGCCAGCCGCCACCGCCTGCCGCTGATGATTGCGCTGGAAAAGCTCTTGCGCCTGCCGGAGCTGCGCCTCTCGGTGAGCGACCTGCTCGACCTGTTAGACGTGCCCGCCCTGCGCGCCCGCTTTGGCATTGAAGAGCGCGATTTGCCCACACTAAACCGCTGGATTGAGGGTGCGGGCATCCGCTGGGGCTTAAACGCCCAGCAGCGCACCCGGCTTGATTTGCCCCAGGGCTTAAGCCAGAACACCTGGGCGTTTGGCCTGCGCCGTTTGCTGTTGGGCTACACCGTGGGCGTGGCGGATGCGTGGCAGGGTATCGAGCCGTTTGATGACATTGGCGGGCTTGAAGCCTCGCTTGCCGGGCCGCTGGCAACACTGCTTGAGAAGCTGGAAAGCACGTGGGAGGTTTTTTGCCAGCCGACCACCGCCGCCAACTGGGTGATCCGACTGCGCGAGCTGCTGGAAACCTACTTTCTTACCGATGACGCTGCAGAGAGCGTGATGCTGACCAAGCTGGAAGGCGCGCTTCAGCAGTTGTTCGACAGCACCGAAGAGGCCAAATTGAATGACGATTTGCCGCTTTCCATGGTGCGTGAACACTGGCTCTCGCAAATTGATGAGCACAGCCTTTCTCAGCGCTTTTTAGCCGGAGCGGTCAACTTCGCCACGTTAATGCCGATGCGCGCCATTCCCTTCAAGCGAGTGTGTTTGCTGGGCATGAACGACGGCGAATACCCACGCTCCCAGCCGCCGCTGGATTTCGACCTGATGGGCAGCGACTACCGCCCCGGCGACCGCTCGCGCCGGGAGGATGACCGCTATCTGTTTCTGGAGGCGCTGCTGTCGGCGCGCCAGCAGCTCTATATCAGTTGGGTGGGCCGCAGCCAGATCGACAACAACCCCATGCCGCCTTCCGTGCTGGTCGGCCAACTGCGCGACCACTTGGCCGCAGGCTGGGTAAGCCAACGCCAGGACGACGAGCCACTGATTGAAGCGCTGACCACTGAGCACCCGCTGCAACCGTTTAGCCATCGCTACTTTGCCCAGCCCGGCAGTTCAGCCTCCCAGGCCCGGCTCTTTACCTATGTACACGAATGGCGCGATGCCCACGAACAGCACGCGCTGCTCGCCTCGCAAGAGAGTAACAATCAGCAACAAAGCATCCTGGCCGAATTTAACCAGGACGTTCCACTGACGCTTGCCCAGCTAGGCAGCTTCCTACGTGAACCGGCCAAGGCATTCTTCAACACTCGCCTAGGCGTGTATTTTGAGCAGGAGGTGCTGACCCAGCTGGACGTGGAACCGTTTGTGCTTAACGGCCTGCAGCACTGGCAGTTGCAGGACCAACTGATTGCCGCTCAACGCCACGCGGTAGACAACGGCGAGCCGCGTGAAGCAGCCATGTTTGCCGCGCTTGAGCGCATCAAGGGCCAGGGCGTGCTAGCGGTAGGCGCTTTTGGCGAGCGCATGAGCGAATCGCTAGCCGAGCCTATGCAAGCGCTGTTTGATGCCTACCGGGATGTGCTCGAAGAGTGGCCCATTGCAGTGGAAGCCCCTCAAGCGGTCGCATTTAACGCGCACGAACTTTCGGTCAACGACTGGATTAACGAACTGCGCACGGATGAGAGCGGCAAGCGTTGCCGCCTGCTGCTGGTGAGCAACAGCTTGATTAGTAATGCGTGTGGCCGTGGGCAGTACCGTTGGCAGCATCTACTGCGCCCTTGGGTGGCCCACCTGGCTGCCAATGCGGTTTCACCGATGACCACCCAGCTGCTCTCCAAGGCGGGCCATGCACGCTTTGAGCCGCTAGCAGCGGATACCGCCCAGGGCCATCTAGCAACTATTGTGCAGTGTTGGAAAGCGGGAATGACCCTGCCGCTGCCACTTGCCCCCCAGGCAGCGTTTGCCTGGCTGAGTAAAGAGGGAACGGTGGACAGCACCGCCGATAGCGACGCCTTTAGCGCAGCGGCAAGCACCTATGAAGGTGGGCGCTTTCAAACCGGCGAAGTCGCGCAAAGCGTCTACCTCGCCCGCCAATGGCCCAACCTTGAAGCGCTGTTTAACGAGGGTCACCAGGAAGCGGCTACCCCCGCCCTTCGCTTCGCCGCCCTGGCAGACGCCCTTTATCTACCGCTCTACCGTGCGGTGAAAGAGTAGCACTGCCTCGGTAAAAGGAGGTGCGCTTCGCTTAATGCGGGTGGTTAACCAGGAGTATTCGATTGGCCAGCGAGATCATTTCGGGGTCGCCGGTGTTCTTTTCGGCCACATCGGAAAGCTTGATGACCGGTAGCCAGCCTTGGCCTTCAGGGCGCGCCTCGACCATCTTGATCACCATGTTCATGGGCTCTTCGCCCACATCGTTGGTGAAGTTGGTGCCAATACCAAACGCCATGCCGATACGGTCTTTGCAGAACGCATGAATGCGCTCGATTTTTTCCGGCGTGAGCGCATCGGAAAAGATAATCGTCTTGCTCAGCGGGTCAATGCCCAAGCGCTCATAGTGCGCGATGGTTTGTGAGGCAAAGTCGATCGGGTCGCCGCTATCGTGGCGCACGCCATCAAACAGCTTGGCAAACTTCTTATCGAAGCTGTCGAAAAAGGCTTGCGAGGTAAACGTATCGGTTAACGCAATGCCCAGGTCGCCCCGGTACACATCCACCCAATGCTCAAGAGCCAGGCTGTTGGCCATTTTGAAACCAAACCGGGCACCGTGGAACATGAACCACTCGTGGGCGTGCGTACCAATCGGCTTCACATCATGGCGCATCGCCAGTAGCACATTACTGGTACCGGTAAACGACTCGCCGCCGTGATGGCGAAGCGCGCCCACCACACGGTCGTGAACATTAAATGAGAAACGCCGACGCGTACCAAACTCAGCGATTTTGAGCCCCATGCGGTGGTAAAGCTCGATTTTTTCCTGGGCGTTCTGCTCGATCATCGCATCCGCTTCAGGGGTAATCGTAATACCACGCAACCGATACCAAAGCTCACTGATCAGCGCCATCAACGGCACTTCCCAAAGGATAGTGCGATACCACGGGCCTTCAATCACCACCGAAAGGTCCGCCCCCTGCTGCTCGATAATGACCTCGCTGGGGTCATAACGAAACCCGGCCAGAAAATCGAGATACGTGGGGTCCAAATAAGGGCAGGTTGTTTCGAGATAGCGCTTCTCTTCGTCGTTTAAGCGAAGCGCCGCCATATTATCGACTTCATGGCGTAATGCAGCGCCGAACCCTTCTGGAAAGGCATGCGCGCCACGGTTAATAAAAGCGTAGCGCGCATGGGCATACGGGAAGCGTTTAATCACGGCATTCTGCATCGTGATTTTGTAAAAGTCGTTATCCAGAAGCGAGGTCAGCATGAAGTCTCATCATCAACGTGAACAGAAGCCGCGGTAGCGTAAACCGGTCGCCCGCAAAGTGGCTAGCCGACAAGATTATCAGGTGATGGCGCTGGCTCCCAGCCCAACCCGCTCGCTTGTGCCTTTTGCTCGCTGCTTTTTGCTCCCTAAGGGTCATCGCGATATAGTTCTCCAGCCGCCTCTATTTGCCCCATCCGGGGCGTGTTGTTTTGTGCCTGCTAGCGCCTGCTCCTGGAGACCAGTGATGAGCCATCCCGCCCCACTCACCCCCTTGAGCTTGCCCTTGCACGGCAGCCGCTTGATTGAAGCCAGCGCAGGTACCGGCAAAACCTTCACCATCGCACTTTTATACGTGCGTCTGGTATTGGGTGGGCGCAGCAAAGAGGACGACGACGCCTTTATCCGCCCGCTCACGCCGCCCGAAATCCTGGTGGTCACGTTTACCAACGCCGCGACCCAGGAACTACGCGAGCGGATTCGTAACCGGCTGGTGGAAGCCGCCGAGATTTTTCGCAGTGATGAAAACGCAGGCGACAAACTGCTGCTTGAGCTGCGCAGTGAGTACCCACCCTCAGCCTGGCCCGCCTGCGCACGGCGCTTGGCACTGGCCGCCGAGTGGATGGACGAAGCCGCCGTTTCCACTATTCACAGCTGGTGCTACCGCATGCTGCGCGAACACGCTTTCGATAGCGGCAGCCTGTTCTCGCTGAACCTGGAGAACGACCAGCGCGAGCTGGAGCAGGACGTCGTGCGCGACTACTGGCGCAGCTTTTACTACGCCCTTGAGAGCGACGCGCTGGAAAGCATTGTTAGCTACTGGCAATCCCCCGACGACCTGCACGCCAGCTTGCAACGCCTACTGCCCGAGTGCGACGCGCTGGGCGAACAACGCCCCGAACCTCTGCAAACGCTAACGAACTGCCAGGCCGCCCGAGCCGCCAAACTCAGCGCGTTAAAAGCCCCCTGGGCTGCATGGCTGAACGGTGTGGTGCCCGCGCTGGAAGAAGCCGCCCAGCAAAAAGCCTTTAAGGGCCAAAGTTTCAACGCCAAAAGCCGCGCCAACTGGCTGGGCGCGCTGCGCGATTGGTGCACCAGCGATGCCGACCGCCCCCAGCTTACCGATGCCGCCTGGCGGCGCATGACGCCTGAGGGCATGGCCGATATCTGGAAAGTGGGCACGCCGCCCTGCCCAGCGGTGTGGGAAGCGCTCGCCCAACTGCCCGGCGAGCTTAATGCCCTGCCCGAGCCGCGCAACGACCTGTTAATTCACGCTGTGCAGTGGTGCCGCAAGCGCCTGGAACGCGAGCAGGAGCGCCGCGCTGAAATGGGCCCCAACGACCTGCTCACACACCTCGACCGCGCCCTGCAAGGCCCCAATAAAGAAGCGCTGGCCGCCCAAATCCAGCGCCAGTTCCCGGTCGCACTGATTGACGAATTTCAGGACACCGACCCAATTCAGTACCGCATTTTTAACGCGGTGTATAACGTTGCCACACCGCGCCGCGACACCGCCGTGATGCTGATTGGCGACCCCAAGCAGGCCATTTACGCCTTCCGTGGCGCAGATATTTTCACCTACCTGAAAGCCCGCCACGACACCGATGGCCGCCACGTTACGCTGGGCACTAACTTTCGCTCAAGTGCTGCGATGGTCAACGCGGTTAACCACTGCTTTAACTACGCCGACAAGCACGAAGCGGGCGCGTTTTTATTTCGTGAACAAGGCGGCGATAACCCCCTGCCGTTTTTACCGGTCGACGCCAAAGGCCGCGCCGACCAATTGGTGTTGAACGGCGCGCCGCTGCCCGCCATGACGCTGTGGCAAATGGCGGCTGACGAGCCGCTTTCCAAAACCGCCTACCAGCTTGAAATGGCCGAAGGCTGCGCTTCCCACATGACCGCCCTGCTGGAAGCGGGCCGCAAGCGGCAAGCGGGTTTTAAAACCGAGGGCGAACTCACCCCACTAAAACCCTCTGATATGGCGGTGCTGGTAAACGGCCTGCAGGAAGCCCGCGCCATTCGCCTGGCATTGGCAAGCCGTGGGGTTAAAAGCGTTTATCTTTCGGATCACGACAAGGTATTTAGCTCATCTATCGCCCAGCAGATGGAAACCTGCCTGCGCGCCTGTGCGGAATCCCAGGCCAATTCACGCCAGGCGGAAGCCAAGCTGCGCGCAGCGCTGGCCACGCCGCTGCTTGGGGTGAGCCTTAGCGAGCTTGATCACCTTAACGAGAGCGAGCTTGCCTGGGAGGCCCGGGTAGAGCAGTTCAGCCGTTACCACCGCCTGTGGCAGCGCCAGGGCGTGCTGCCGCTGGTGCGCAAGCTGATGGTGGACTTCAACATTCCTGCCCGGCTGCTTGCGTTAACCGACGGTGAGCGCTTGCTAACCGACTTGCTTCACCTGGGCGAACTGCTTCAGCAGGCAAGCCAGGAACTGGATGGCGAGCACGCGCTGATACGCTTTCTGGCGGAAGCGATTGCCGACCCGGAAAGCCACGGCGACAGCCACAAGCTGCGCCTGGAAAGCGATGCAGACCTGGTCAAGGTCGTGACCATCCATAAATCCAAGGGGCTTGAGTACCCGCTGGTCTTTCTGCCGTTTATTGCCAACCATCGCCCCACTAAAAAAGGCGATGTACCGCTGCGCTGGCACGATGGTGAAGGCAATTTACAGCTAAGCCTAAGCGCCGATGCAGAAACACTCGCCACCGCCGACCGCGAACGTTTAGGCGAAGACTTACGCAAGCTTTACGTGGCGCTTACCCGCGCCCGCCACGCCACCTGGCTGGGGCTTGCGCCGTTAAAGGATGGCGAAGGCAGCGCTCTGGGTTACCTGCTTAATGGCGGTGACTACATTGCGCCCAATGAGTTCGGCGAAGCGCTCGCCGCGCTGGTCCATAAAAGCGACATAGCCCTGGAGCCTGCGCCAGCACCTACCGCGCTGTGCTTTACGCCCGCCCAGCAGCAAGAAGCCTTGGGGCAAGCCCGCACGCCCACACGCCCCGCCCGCGAGCAGTGGTGGATCGCCAGCTACTCGGCGCTGCGCACCACGGGCGGCATTTCAGGGCTGCTATCAACCACTGCCCCCACGCCGGAACCCACCACGCCCCAGGAAGCCACCACGTTTGAAGTGCTGGATGAACCGCAAGACCTGCTGCAAGGCTCTCCATTAACCGGGCAGCCCATGGCGAGTGTAACCACTCACTCCCCATTGCCCGCTGACAGCGACCAGCCAAGTGCAAACACAAGCCACTTGCACCGTTTCCCTCGCGGCCCCGGCCCTGGCACCTTTCTACACGGCTTGTTGGAGTGGGCAGGCCAGCTGGGCTTTGCCAAGGCGCTTGAAGACACCGCCGCCCGTGAAGACACCCTGCGCCGCCGCCTGCAACTGCGCGGTTGGCAAGCGTGGTATGAACCGCTGGCAGGCTGGTTTGAGGATTTGCTCGGCACTCAGTTGCCGCTTCCCGGCCAGCAAAGTACCGTAGCGCTTCAACAGCTAAGCGGTTATCAGGTAGAGCTGGAGTTCTGGTTTGCCGCCCACCAGGTGGATACGCAGGCGCTGGATGAACTGGTTAGCCAGCACTTACTTCCCGGCCTTGCCCGGCCCGCACTGGATGCCGACACACTCAACGGTATGCTCAAAGGCTTTATCGACTTGGCGTTTGAATTTGATGGGCGCTTTTACGTGCTGGACTGGAAATCCAACTACCTGGGCGCAGACGACAGCGCCTACACCGTTGACGCCTTGAGCGCCGCGCTACTTGAAAAACGCTACGACCTACAGGCCGCGCTGTACCTGCTGGCACTGCACCGGCTGTTAAAAGCCCGCCTACCCAACTATGACCCGCACGTCCATTTGGGTGGGTCATTGACCGTATTTTTGCGTGGCAGCCGTACGCCTGCACGCGGCGTACACCCCGAACCCGCCCCGGTGGCGCTGATTGAAGCGTTGGATGCGTTATTTGCAGGCACGGCCAGCGGCGCTGGCCTTAAGGAAACGGCATGAAAGACTCACAAACCCTGGACCTGTTCGGCGAAAACGAGCCTGCGCCTGCCACACCGCGTAACAGCACAGTAACACCTGGCCACCAACGGCACCCTGCGCTGAACGATACGGGCACTTTAATGGCGCTTTGCGAGCGCTGGGTCGCCAGAGGTTGGCTGCGCGACCTGGACCGCGCACTGGTCAGCTTCTTCGCCCGCGAGGGAGGCCAGGTGCCGCCGCTGCTTCTGCTAGCCACTGCGCTTGCCAGCCATCAGTTGGGCCGAGGCCATGTGTGCCTGGACTTAAACGCCACGCTGAACGCACCGGACTTCGCCCTTTCGCTACCGCCAGAAGGCGATGACCTAAGCGACCCGCCGCCGCTACCCAGCGAGGTATTAGCCACGCTAACGCTTGCTGAGTGGCAGGCCGCACTTGAGCACCCCACGCTGATCAGCAACGGCCACAGCAACACGCCGCTGGTGCGCTCCGAGACCCCGCACACCACCCGGCTTTACCTGCGCCGCTACTGGCAGTACGAACAAACCCTGCACCAGGAAATCGCCGCTCGCTTGGCGCTTGAAGAAGGCGCTAACACGGCAATTGGGCATGAGCCGCTTTCGGTGATTGGCAGTGATGTGCTTGATTCAGGCCTGCTCCAACAAGCCCTGAACACCCTGTTCCCCGACAACGGCACCCTGGATTGGCAAAAGGTCGCCTGCGCGCTGGCGGCCCGCAGCCACTTTGCGATTATTACCGGCGGCCCCGGCACCGGCAAAACCACCACCGTCGTGCGCCTGCTCGCCCTGCTGCAAACCCTGCAACTGGCCCACTCGCCCACGCAGGCGCTGCGCATCCGCCTGGCCGCCCCCACCGGCAAAGCCGCCGCCCGCCTCAATGAATCCATCGCCGGGCAGGTAAGCCAGTTGCCTATCGAAGACCTTGCGGCGCTATGGGCGCAGAGTGAATTGTGGGAGCCGAATTCATTCGGCGATGATTCATGCACTGAACAACTAAGTGCCTCCATCCCCACCGAAGTCACCACCCTACACCGCCTGCTAGGCGCCAGGCCCGATACCCGCCACTTCCGCCATAACCCCAACAACCCGTTGGCGTTGGACGTACTGGTGATCGATGAAGCTTCCATGGTCGATATCGAAATGATGACCGCCGTGTTAAGCGCCCTGCCCGCCCACGCCAAGCTGGTGCTGCTGGGCGATAAAGACCAGTTGGCTTCTGTGGAAGCCGGTGCCGTACTGGGGGATTTATGCCGCCGCGCCGAGGCCGCCCACTACACGCCGGAAACCGCCCAGTGGCTTGCCAAACTCACCGGCCACCCGCTACCCGAAGCGCTAACCTGCCCTAACGGCCAGCCCCTCGACCAGGCGATTACCATGCTGCGGGTAAGCCACCGCTTTGACGCTGCCAGCGGCATTGGCCAGTTGGCCGAGGCGATTAACCAGCCGTTAAGCGCCACGCTTAGCGAGCGCGATAAACAGAACGCCGTACACAGCGCCCTGCGCCACGGCTACGCCGACCTGCATCATTTGGTGCTGGGCGGGGAAAATGACAGCGCCCTGGAGCGCTTGGTGGTGACCGGCTCCCCGGAGCGCTTCCCACATGCCGGTAAAGGCCTCCTTGATAAGAAAACCAATGAGGAGATAGCGCCACCCACGGGCTATCGGCACTACCTTACGGTTTTGGATCAACAGCGCCCCGAGGTAACGCTAGCCTTTGAGGAAAACAAAGGCGCCTACGACACGTGGGCCAGCGACGTACTAAACGCCTACGGCCACTTCCAACTGCTCTGCGCGCTACGCAAAGGGCCGTGGGGCGTGGAAGGCTTGAATTTACGCATCGCAAAAGTACTGCGCAGCCACACGCTATTAAGCGCAAGTGATATCGAACTAGAGAAAGGCTGGTATGAAGGCCGCCCGGTGCTGGTCACGCAAAACGACTACAGCCTGGGGCTAATGAACGGCGATATTGGCATTACCCTAGCAGTACCCGACCCTCGCGGCGTAGGAAGAACCTTATATAGAGTCGCCTTTCCGACCAGCGATACGAAAAATCCCATCCGCTGGGTACTGCCCTCCCGCCTGCACGCGGTAGAAACCGTATTCGCGATGACGGTACACAAATCCCAAGGCTCGGAATTTTTGCACACCGCACTACTACTACCGCAAACGCCCAACCCGATTCTGACGCGGGAGCTGGTCTACACCGGCATCACCCGCGCCCGCGAATGGCTTACGTTGGTGGAAGCCAAACGGGGGATTTTGAATGATGCGGTGGTTAGGGAGGTTATGCGGGTTAGTGGGATCATAGTTAATTAAAATTATCATCACCGATTCTAGCATTGCCAGTTATCGGCCAGGAGCGGTCTTTGAGGTAGTGCTGATATAATGCCCCAATCACCGGGCTAGCGGAGTTGCGCAATTATTTGTGGTACAATGCAGCGTAGCGACACCACAAATAATTGCGCAACTTAGCTGGCTCCGCGTGCATTGGATTGTTATGCCTTTCTCATTCAATTAAAACTATTATTTCTTGTTCTTTTAGCGCGAGATATTGCTAATTTTTGCCTTGTTAGGTCTTGGTATCTTTGAATGTCTTTATTGTTTTTTGCGTCATATCCGCCATTTACAAGATTTCTTTTTGCCGCATTCTCTAAAAAGCGATATGCTTCTTCAAAGCAGACAATCTGACTATCAATATCGTTAATATCTCTTGCCTTGTGGTACCTGGAAATAGCTTTTCGTAGTAAGCAAAACGACTCAGATCTCCCAATTTTTCCAGCTTCATCAATATACCTATCACCTTCTTCTATATCTTGAAGCCGATAGCATGCTAACGCCAATCCAACGATAGCATCACAGTTAGCAGGGTCTAGTTCGACAGCTTTTTCCGACATTTTTTTTGCGTATTCAAAGTCATTGGCTTTATTCAATAGCAACCATGAAAATCTGTCATGAAGTGACGAATTAACTGGGTCATCTTCGATTGCCAATTCATACATTTCGATAGCATTTTCAACATCTCCTTTATCAGCGTAAACCTTGGCCGATCTCGCATACTCGCTTCGGAATGCCTCTGCAATTCTATCCGTTTGGTATTCACTTTCTACTTTTTTTCGTTCCGCTGCATATGTATCAATTTTCTCTGCTATCGATTTGATTCTTTGCTTCTCACTTAAATCTAATTTACCAGACTGCTGAAGAAAAAAGCGTCTCGCCAAATCCGCAAGCTCAATAGAATAGGTTCGTCCGTAATCTGTTAAAACAGCAAAGTGTGTTTCCTCTAATCCTGATTGAAACTCAGTATTTTGTATCCCGACTTCCAAACACGTCCTTCCTACACTATTTTGATCTATAGGGCTCGATATATTTACCAGCACAAGGAAAACTTCTTTTTGTAACTGACTCATTCTGGCCCAAGCATCCTCATAGAGAAATTCTAAAAGATCTTCACTGGTCTTTTTAAAGAGATTATCAATTGCCGCATCTATTCCTAAATCGGAACGAGCTATATATTTTACTAAGGCTTCTAAAAGAATTGGCTTATGCATCAGCTGCGTAGACACTCTCCTTAACTTGGGCTCGCCAGCCTGTAATAGTGGTTTGGCCTTGAAATCTTTAGCCAGCCTCTTCATGAGGTTCATTCCCTCAAACTCAGAAAGGCCTTCTATAACGATTGGCGTTGCTTCTATAAACTCTCTTCTTCGAGATGTAACAATCACTCTACCTATAAGTTTTCCAAGGATTTTTAAAAATGCTCCAAGATCTCTTACTTCGTCTGTGCTCGTTGCTAACGTCTCGGTATTATCAATGATTAGTAAAACATCATCTCTCGATAGTTTATTTTCTTTTAAAACGCCTACTGCCTTATCAATAAGTTGTCGACCAGAGATTGTATACCAATCTTTATTTAGAATTGGCTCAAAAAACCTCATGAGGTCTCGTACACACTCATCCATGATTGGAGAAATTCCAGTTAAATGAACTAGCCCTTCCTCCGTCCATCGAGTCGATTTTGCAGTGTGGTAACTTATGATTGTAGGCAGTGGTTCATTAAAGTCTATCTGGCTCTCTAAAAACTGATTCAACATCTCCAAAACTAGAGTTGTTTTTCCATAACCTCCATCACCAAAAACAAGGCAATATCTTGAATCCTCATCATCAACCCATTCTTTTAGAAGCGTCAACTCTTCTTTTCTTCCTTCAAATGTATCCGTCTGGCGAACAGGTATATTATGAAAAAATGAATGATTTTTGTTTTTTGATATTATTTCTGTCAGCTTGTACGGCCCAATTGGCTTTAGACTCGTTAAATTAAAGATATTCCTTTCAGGAAGTTCAACAGTGAATTCTTCTGCATCCTCGTTGGACAGCAGCTGTCCTTTTAGCTTCCAAATGCCTTTTTTTACTTGCACACTGATAATTACTATTGGGCTACCATTTATCACAAGCGGAGTTTCAACTAAAAGCCTCCCAAACTTATCCAGAGGATTTAATGTATTCTCATTGTTAGTTGTAGGTAATATTTTTGAAAAAACGCTTAAGCAATCATTCAAAATATCCTCTGTTTTTACTACCCACTCATCCGTAACTTTTTGATCTAGCACACCATGAGCAGGTCTTTTGTTTCTAAACTCAACCCATTGAACAAGTTGTTTTGACAGAGGCTTTGAGACTTGACTCGTGGCTTCAAACCATCCAATTAAAAACCATTTAGAAAAATACCCCCTAACTTTAGGTATCAATATGTCAAGAATCTGTAGCGGAATGCCATCTGTAGGCTTGCAAAACCTCGCAGTATTTTCAGAGAGCCCGAGTTCATCACTTGGTGTTAATTCCTTCGTTATTTCAAACGTTACAACGACCGATGACTGAAGAAGAGATCGCAATATCGATGTTAAAAACGTCAATTTCTCGCTGTTGTTTTCTATATCTCTAGCTATTTCAAGCTGTTCTTCAAATAGTCTTTTCATTTAATACTCCGAACAAAATTATATTAGTTCTACCACGTTAATTCTGCGTGTTATATCGAGGCTATAGAAAACCATCGACTAACTTTTCGATGATGCTTATACATAAAATCCAGAAGGTTTTTCGGTAAAAAAGCGCTTCATATTTTAAGATTAGAGCCTATTTTTAGTTCAATTATTGAACAATTTCTAGTCGACAAATACTTGCTATTTTTTTCTACAGCCTCGTTGTATCCCACTGAAATTCAAATAAACTAAGTATAAATAGTCAGCATGGCATAGATTATCGTGCTGGCTGCTTAACACTTCAGAACCAACATGACGCTTCTGCCGGGATGTCCGCTCAGGGCCGAAGATGTCATTTATCAATTGACTCATAAGCCCCTATCCCGTCCACCATAGACTCAGCCGACTGCTCATAACTCCAAGCAACACCTTTACTCTTACCCAGCGAAAAGTATGCTGCATGCCCTTTAAAAGGGCGACAAGTCGTGGTTTCTGAAACGTTGAATAAGTCGTCTACCGGTACGTTCTTACATGAAAAGTAGTGGCGTGGCAGATAGCCGCGTGCGCGGGGGGCAACCGTACGTAGAGCCGGCCAGCAGAATGCTGTTGGCCTGCCCTTGTATGAGCTGCTTGGTAGGGTGAACCGTTGGCAAGCATTCTGCATCGTGTGTTCCCTGCGGCGTTTTTCGCTCTAATATTCCGAGACTAGCAGTTAACTTAGATTAATCCCACCACGGCGGATTAGTTTTTAGTCGGTAGCGTTGGCGTTGCAGTGGCCTTTTCCCTTCGTCGTTGGATCATCTTTAAGATGTGGTAAACGCAGTCGCCTGAAAGCTCGAACGGGTAATCACACCTTGGTGCCACGAAGCAAGCGGTCGATAGGTCTCCTGCCACGCTACCTCCGGCAATCTGAAAGCGAGGTAATCCAACGCGACAGCGGCGGCGATCTCACCGAGGCAAAGGGTCGAGGCCGTTGGCGCTTCACCAAGCTCACTATTTAACTGGTTCAGCAGCCGCTGAATCGCCCGCAAGCGCCGCGCTCCCAACACGCTGTTGTCGACCTCATTGCCGTTGTGCTTTCTGGCAATCACCGTCGTAAACGCCGCTTCCATGAGGTTTTGACCCAACCCCGCAACGTGCAGCACCTCAGCTAAATGAGATAGTGGCAGCATGGGCTTCTCCGGATAAGCGCTATCCAGATAAACAGCAATCAGCATCGATTCGCTGAGCGTGGTGCCTTCCTCGGTGATTAGCACCGGAATACGCCCGGCGGGGTTGGCCTTGAGCAGTGCGGGGTCGTCTGCCCAGGGGTCACACCATTTCAACGTAACGGCTTCGCTCAGGCCTTGTTCCAGTAGCACGATGCGCACTAGCCGCGCGTAGGGCGATGTAGCGTTTAGGTAGAGTTCCATTATTACCTCCTGTTTTGAGCAGTAAGTGCCGCGTTGCGCTGCTGCAAACCACGGCTAAGCAGTACCAGCAAAAAGCCAACGACGAGCATAAGGCCGCTGATGGAGAACAGCGGCGAGTAAGTGCCCCAAACGCCATAGAGTGCCGACATGGCATAGCCAGCCACTGCCTGGGCAGCAGCAAAAGCGGCGGTGGCCTGCCCCCAGATTTTCTTGTGCTCGGTTGGCCCTACCAGCTCAGCAAGGCGGCCCGAGGTGAGTGCGACAATGCCGGGGATCATCGCCCCTACCATAAAAGAGGAAACCGATTGGCTGATCAGCGCTAGCGAGAACACAGGCAGCAGGACAGCGGCAGCCTTCGCTAAAAAAGCAATCGCCAAACCATAATGCCAACCTGCTCGCTGCGCCAGGGCGCCGACCATTAGCGGCCCGCACACGGCACCTAAGCCGAAGATCCCCCACTGAAATGAAGCGGCCTGATTACCTAGTGCGTTTTCCCTGGCGAGATAATCCACCCAGAACACGGTATGGGGCACAAACCCAACCGCATCCAGGGCATACGCACTAATGACCAGCCACACGACGACCTTTACCCCCGAATACTCCCTGGATTTATTGGCCGTTGGGCTGGCCGTGGCAGGTAACGCCAGCCGAGTGATGCCGTGATCGCATAAAAGCCCCGCCATAATGCAGAGCAGCCCCAACGCGCCCCACGTCAACGCGAGACTTAATTCAAGCAGCAACGGCACGATGAAGGCTGAAAGCAGAGCGCCCAGGCCAATCCCCGTAAACACCATGGCACCGACACGGGTTCGCCTTTCTGTGGGCGTGGCCGCCAACGCCAGCGAAGGGCCAATCACCATTAAGATGGCGCCCGCAATGCCCGACACCAGGCGCCAGAAGAAGAACCAGGTGAAACCGCCCTCCCCAGCGCAAAGCACAAAGCTTAAAGCGATACCGGCGAAGCTTGCCGCCATTACGTGGCGCGTAGAAAAGCGCTCACTCAGGGAGTGGGCGACAAGCGCGCCGATAAAGTAGCCCAGCAGGTTGGCTGCCCCCAGGTAGGCGCCCTGGCTTGCGGTAAACCAACCCTCCTGAATAATCGCCGGTAATAGCGGCGTGTAGGCAAAGCGAGCAATGCCAATCCCCGCGAGGGTCGCCATTATGCCGGTCATCAGGGCGGGTAAATCGTGGGAAGTAAATGTCCGATTCATCAGATTGTGTCCTTTTTGTGCCGCCTTTCGGGCAAGGTGGGCAGCGCGGTACTGCACAGCCAGACTACGTGCGAGAAATTATTTCTAGAAACGATTTGTTATGATAGCTACCATCTTGTTTTGAGATAGCGCTGGCTTGGCAGAAAAGTGAGCATGCAGCTTAAATCATTGCGACTATTTATGGCGGTGGCCGAGACAGGCAGCTTCGTGGCAGCGGCAAAACGCTTGCACACGGTGCAATCCAACGTGACGACTCACATCAAGAAACTTGAGGAGGAGTTAGGCGTACAGCTATTTCATCGCGCGGGGCGTGTTCGCCCCACAAGCGCTGGGTTGGCGCTGGCGGAGTACGCTGAGCGCATGTTGACGGCCCATGATGAAGCGGTATCGCTGTTCAAGGGCCAAGAGAAGGCGTGTGGGCGGCTACGGATAGGCGCCATGGAAACCACGACGGCATTGCGCCTTCCCCCAATACTAGCGGCGTATCACGCAGCGCAGCCTGATGTTGATATCCAGCTCAAGACCGGGCCAACGGCTGAACTGGTCGAGTTGCTGCTCAATGGCCAGGTGGACTGTGTCTTTGTGGCTGGGCGGCTTGAGCATAGCCGCTACCACGTGCTTAAAGCGTTCAGCGAGGAGCTTGTCTTAGTGGGCTCAATGCCCATGGCAACGATGCCTTCTTCACAAGCGCTGCTGGCGTCTGCCTTCATGGCGTTTCGCCAAGGGTGCAGCTACCGCCAGCGTATCGAGCTATTGCTGGCTTCCTATGGCGTCAATGCGGGTCGGATATTCGAGTTCGGCTCGCTGGATGCGATGCTGGGCTGCGTCGCTGCCGGGATGGGTTATACGGTATTACCGCGTGGAACGGTTGACGCTCACCAGCACCGGTTCGGGGTTCACACACTGGCGCTGCCCGCTTCTATTGCCCACATCGATACCTATTTTGTCGCCCCAGAACCGGAAACATGGACACCTGCCCTGGCAAGCTTTGCTGATATGTTGTGTGACGCGGTGGAAGTGGATGAACCTCAGCTCACTGCGTCGTGATGAGGATAGTGGAATTCCGGCTCTTATTCAGGCCTTTTTCACAAAATGAGCGGTTACCATCATGTCGCCTGCGCCATCGACCTTGCAGTCCAGTTGGTGATCCTTGCTATCCACGAGCCGCTTGATAACGGCTTTGGTGCCTACCTTGAGTACCAGTGAGCTGCCTTTGACCTTGAGGTCTTTGATCATTGTTACCTTGTCGCCTTCCGCTAACAGCGTGCCGTGGGCATCTTTTACTGTCACGGTGTCTTCCGCCTCAGTCTCAGAAGGGTTCCATTCGTGGGCGCACTCGGGGCAGATGAACAGGCTTTGATCCTGATAGACGAATTCAGATTGGCAATGGGGGCAAGGTGGGCACGACATGAACGATGACTTCTGTGGCTTGGTTTAGGCTGCTTATGATACTGAGCCTATGTACCCTTGGCGAATACCTTCACGCCAGCCCAGGAAAGGAGAACCAGGATGAACAAACGTGACTTGGAAGCGGCGTACCGTGATTACATCACCTGCCTCAATCATCAGGACTGGGCGAGCCTTGGCCAGTTCGTGCATGACAATGTCCACCACAACGGCAGGCGCCTAGGGCTTGATGGTTATCGTGCCATGCTGGAAGCCGATTATGAGCAGATACCCGATCTTCACTTCAATATTGAGCTTTTGGCCGCTGATTCACCCCATGTTGCGTGCAGGCTGCGATTCGATGTAACACCCAAAGGTAGCTTCCTCGGCCTTGCGGTGGACGGCCAAAAAGTGACGTTTTGCGAGAACGCGTTCTACCTCTTCCGTGATAATAAGATTCAGGAAGTCTGGTCGGTGATCGACAAGACCGCGATAGAAGCTCAGCTGGGTTGAGGCTCCAAATGCCATCCTTGTTCGGTTGCCTGCAGGCGGTCTGTCAGGGCGAGGGTTTCCAGAAACGCATCATCATGGGATACCCGTTGCGCGAATCACAGTTCGATCCGACCAGCCGATAACCTCGCCTGCTGGGATAGTGAAGCGCGTTTCTGCTTATCGTTTATTTTGCCAAGCGATACAACATAAACCCAGCCTTTTGAGCGCTTGATTATAGGCCAAAAGCTATATAGCATAAAACCTATAAAATAAAGAGGCACGCATGTGGTCGATAGAACAGACAGATACCTTTGAAACGTGGTTTTTCTCGCTTGAGGAAGCTGACCGGGAGAATGTCCTGGCTTCTCTTCTTCTTTTACGAGAACGGGGGCCAATGCTCTCGCGCCCGCATGCTGATACGGTAAACGGCTCTCAGTTTCCTAATATGAAAGAGCTGCGCGTACAGAGCTTTGGCCGCCCTATCAGAGCTTTCTTTGCGTTTGATCCAACGCGTACCGGTATCGTTTTATGCGCTGGTGATAAAGGCGGGAACGACAAACGCTTTTACGATGAAATGATTCCAGTTGCCGACAGAGAGTATGCGGCTCATCTGGAAACCTTAAAGTGAGGTAGTCACAATGGCACGCAAGCTTGAAGACTTACTGGCAAAAGAAAAGCCAGAGATCGTTGCGGCGGCAGAAGCGAAGGCAAGCGATATGCTGTTTGAGATCAGGCTAGCCGAAATTCGTCTGCTGGCAGAGAAAACGCAAACTGAAATTGCAGATGCAATGGGTGTTAGGCAGCCGACCGTAGCGGGACTGGAGAAGGTGGGCCAGGATATGCGCCTTAGCTCACTTAAACGCTACGTTGAAGCGATGGGTGGTCGTGTCCGTGTAGATATTGAGCTGCCGGACGGTAGCCATCATGGCTTCCCTGTTTAATGAATCTCTTTGCCTTCCGTGCCTACAATATGAACGGCGATTAGCATTGGCTTGAATAAGTAGTCTACGCCATCGCGGGCTGAAGCCCGCTCCTGCAAAATGTGCCAGCCATTGGCGTTGGCCTGCGCGGCCATCACGGCACCAGCCACTGCCCCGCCCAACCATCACCTCGCGAGAATACGGCGCGGCGGTGATGCTGCCCCAAGTGCAGCGCTTCTATCGCTTGAACATCCATCCACAACACTGCGAAAGCGCTTTCATCCGGCGTTTTGGTGTAATCCAGTGAAGCAACAATCGGTTCCCCCGGCGCGGGACCGCTGCTATAGGCGCTGCGGGCGTGTTCCGGCAGGCTTTGCCACTGCTCGCTTACGGCTTCGCCAGTCAAAATACTGACGCTGGCTTCTATGCGTATTTGCAGCTGCTCAGCAGCATCCCATACGTGCAGCGCGGCCATAGGGTTAGCGCGAAGAGCGCTTATCTTTTCTGAGTGAATATCGGTGTAGATGGCAAGCGTTGCCGCCTGCTTGTCGGCGCTGCGGAGCACTACCGTGCGGGCTTGCGGCATGCCGCTTTCGCTAACGGTGGCCAGGGTGAGGTAACGCGCCGGTGCGTGGCGGTCGCTGACACCTTGGGTCAGGCGCGCCCAAAGGTGGTCATGCAGTAGCGATAGTTCTTCTGCCCAGAAGTGGGGGTTCAACGCCATGGGGCACCTTTAAAAGTAATGGCTGAAAAGGCATTTTCACTGAATAGCTGCCGGGCTTATAGCATGCGACGAAAATCCTCAGCGTCAGCACGCCCGCTGACGCGTTCGGCCTGTATAGGTACTCTTGAGAGCACTACAAAGTAATTTAAACTTTGAATATTTATTAAACATTGCTATAGGTTAAGAGCATCAATATGAATATTAATTTTACCGAGGACGTAAAATGATTCGTAATCTTACTTTAGCTGCCGTGTTGATGGCTCCTGTTTCCGTTATGGCGCAGGATCTTCCAACGGCGCCTTATTTGCCGCTCGACATGAGCCTAGCTGCTGCGCAGACTGCGTTGGATGCCTGCTCTGCCGAAGGCCACAATGTCAGCGTTGCTATCGCTGCTCGTAGCGGTGAAACGAAAGTGCTGTTACGCGCCGACAATGCTGGGCCGCATACCATCAACAGTAGCATAGGCAAGGCCTTCACTTCGGCCAGCATGGGGCGTGACACGGCTGGCCTGGCCGGGTTTATCGGTGGCAATCCGGGGAATGATGGGATGCACAACATGGATGCCAGGATGGTGGTTCAGGCGGGGGGGCTGCCGATACGCATCAATGGTGAGCTGGTGGGCGGTATTGGTGTTGGCGGTGCTCCATCAGGTGATATCGACGCGTCCTGCGCCCGTGCCGGGCTCGATGAAATCGGTGCCGAGTAATTTGTTTGTGTAATTCGGTGGGGGCAACCCCACTTTCAGCGTCTCGCTTTCACGCATAATCCCCGCCAAGGCGGTAATGCCAGTCTGGTAAGCCTGACTGGCATTTTTCTATTCGCATATTTTTGTAGTCATGCACTAACACCCCGTAGGCATGACCTTATTTGTCTATCTGATAATTAAATGAGCAGTTGCTTCAAAAACCATGCCCAGCTCCGCACACGCTGCTGATTAAGACTGTCGGTTAAGCTCAGGCGTTAATATCCACTCTGCACTGTCGTTCCATACATCCATGCGTGTAATTTTACCCTCACGCACTTCATACCGGTCCAAATAGCGGTTGCCTGCAAAAGGACGTCCATCTGGCCATTCTCCGTATAACGTACCGTTGGAGTAGACAACGATGTGATCCTCGTGAACCGTCCAATCAAACTGCCCTAGCGCTTTTTTAACCCATGCATAACGTCCAGCATTAAAGTGGGTAATGGCGTGCGGGGTTTCCATGTCGCGGCCGCCGGTGAAGATGATAACGACATCGGGGGCCATATAGGTGGCCGCAAGCTCTGGGTCAGGTGCCATAGAGGCTTCCAGGAAGTTGCTGACAATGTTCACGGCGTTCTGTGCATCAGACATAAATGTGTTCCTGTAGACGTTGAAGTTCATTGTAAAAAGCTGCGTCTATATAGTGCGACGCCTTCTATAAAAAGCATAGTTCAGTGCAATACTGAAAATATTTTTGTTATTAGCGGGCTGAACGCGCCTATTCCCGCTTCGTAAACCAGGCGTGAATTAACCCAGCCTGAAAAAATGGCACTGGGCGTGTAAAACCGCCTGACTGAATAATCGAGGCAACGGTGTCAGGTGGGAGAATCGCCACGTCTTTTTCATAGGCAGTTTTGACTTTGCTGATGGCTTCCGCTGGAACGCCGCTTCCTGACATAACCGTCATCCACACTTTCAGAATGGCGTCAAAGCCCCCTACCTCTTTATCAAACGCCAGGTCAGCATTTGCCAAAACGCCGCCAGGCTTGAGCCTGTTAGCAATCTGCTGAAAGAATGCTGCACGGGCGGCTTTATCCACCATAAACTGGGAGACTAAAAAGCAGGTAGCGCCATCATGGGTAGTGTCATCGGGAAGTGACTCTACGTACCCTTCATGGAAGGTGCAGCGCAATGCGATATCCTCTTTATTGGCAGCTTCGCGGCACGCATCTAACATAGCGCCCGAGGGGTCTACAGCGGTGAAGCGCCAGCCGTGAAACTTCTTGGCTAGATAGATCAGCTCTCTGCCTGTTCCCACGCCTACGCAAAGGATGCTGGCATTCTCAGGCAAGTCCGCAAAAACGGACTCCAGCAGGAAATAGAGCCCGTTGGTAATGGGTGATAGTTTTGCCCACTGCTGATCATAGTTTGATGCTTGTTGATCAAATAAAGCTTTTAATTCGTCATTGTTCACGGTGCATCCTTTATCGTGATGACTTGGAACATCAAGCTTATGCCATCCGTATGATGTTTGCGCTCATTGTTCTTGTGGCTTAGCGGCGATAGCGCGCCATCTCTGAATGGTTGCAGCAAACTTGGCTCCACATACTCGGCCAAGCCAAGGCATTCAGAGTTCTAGGCGTTCGGCCCGCCGCCGTTAATAAACGAGTAGAGCGCGATATCAGTACGAAACTCCCAGCCCAGGTTGCTCCAGAAGCGTTTACCGGCTTCGTTTTCTACCAGAATCATCAAGTGGGATTTTTGGATGCCTTCGTTTTTAAGCGCTTCCAGGCAGAGCGCCACCAGCTGTGAGCCGACGCCCATGTTGCGGTGTGAAGCCGCGACCGCCAGGTGTTGAATAAAGCCCCGGTGGCTATCATGGCCGCTCATAATCGTACCCACTACGCTTCCCTCTACTTCTGCCACAAAGCTTAAACCGGGGTTACGCTGCAAATAGCGGGCAACGCCTTCGCGGGAATCCGCATCGCGTAACCGCACGCCTTCCGTACTCAGCCACAGCGCTACGGCGGCGTCGTAATCTTCAATCGTCATGGGGCGGTAGTGCATTAGGCGAGGCCTCAAAAAGTACAGATGGACTATGGATGTTGTATAGCTTGAATGTTTTCGATGTCCACAGGCCGCTGAGAGGTAAATGTCTGGCCGGAAACCGATAGCGTACTTTGAGGTGGGAGCATTGCCCACAGCGCTTTCTCGCCTGAAGCGCTGAACGCAATCACGCGGGAATCCTTCTCTTGCTTCGCCCACCCCAGTTCCTGAATACGGTTAAGCAGCGCACTGCCAAGCGCGCCTGCCAGGTGATGCCTGCGCTCGCTCCAGTCGAGGCATGTTCTACACAATGGGCGTTTTGAAGACGCCAGTGCATCGGTATCAATACCCAATCGAAGAAACCATGCTCGACCATGCTGAGTGAGTTCTAGCCCTCCTGAGTACTGCTGAAAGATGCCGTTTTGAAGCATCTGTTCATATACACATACGCCTAATTCCCCGGCCAAGTGGTCGTAACAGATACGCGCCTTACGAAGTGCAGGATCGCGGGGGCCGGTAAAGCGGGAACCGTCTTCGTTTTTAAATGCGAGACCCATCAGCGATTCAAGCAGGCTAGCCACTTCTGGCCCGGCCAGCATGAAATAGCGATGGCGGCCCTGCTTTTCGACCGTAATCAACGCAGCCTCTAGCAGCTTGCCAAGATGAAAACTGATGGTCTGCTTGGTTACCCCAGCCGTATCTGCCAGTTCAGTGGCAGTGTACGCACGGCCTGACATCAGGGCAGAGAGAACCTCTGCCCTGGCGTTATCTCCGATAAGCGCTGCGACGCGCACGATGTTGGGGCCTTCACTCATGATTCGATTCTAGTCGAACCATTAGAGGCCGACAACGCGGTATTGTCCTTTCAAACCAGAGGAGATCCCCCATGACGATTACCTGTGTGATTCGCTACGAGATTGATCCCTTCCAACGTAGCGCCTTCAAGGAGTACGCCGAAAACTGGGGCCAGATTATTCCCCGCTGCGGCGGCCACCTCATCGGCTATTTTCTTCCCCATGAAGGATCAAACAACGTGGCCTGGGGCCTTGTGGCTTTCGATAGCCTGGCCGCCTATGAAGCCTACCGTTTACGGCTAAATTCTGACGAAGGCGGGCAAGCGAACTTTGTCATGGCGCAGGCGCAACGCTTTATCCTCAAGGAGGAACGCAGCTTCGTTGAAGCAGTAGATGGCACGCTGGGTATTGCACCGACAGATGCATGGAGTGCTTTATGATTGCCGTGATATTCGAAGTGCTACCCCATAAGGACCGCAAAGATGACTACCTGGACGCCGCCAGCACGCTGGCCCCGCATTTAAAAGATATCGACGGTTTTATTTCGATTGAGCGCTTTGAGAGCCTTACCCACCCAGGCAAAATCCTGTCGCTCTCCTTCTGGCGGGACGAAGAAGCCGTCAAGCAGTGGCGGACGTTCGAACCTCACCGTTCCATTCAGAAAGCAGGCCGACAGGAAATCTTTGCCGACTACCGGCTTCGCGTTGCGGCCATCATCCGGGATTACGGTTTGAATGACCGGCATGAAGCACCGGAGGACTCGCTTGCGGTGCACCATCGCTAATTAGGCTGCCCTGCATGGCGCACCATGCATTAATCGACTGGGCATACCCTGCGGGTAAGTTATGGGGTAAGTCATCAATAGGAAACGTATCAATTCGGGAATGTTCGTGACTCACCGTCGGGTTGAACTCGCCCACAAGACAGCAGCCGTAGGTGACGATGAATACATGCTTTTGGGGAATGACTTCAAACAGGTAACTATCGATAATTTCCTGACCAACGACTTTCACAGCGAGCTCTTCCTCGAACTCCCGCTCCAAGCACTCTGACGATACTTCGCCTATCTCGATACGCCCGCCAGGCAGCTCCCACTCATCGCGGTCATTAAGCGCCAGTACGACCTTGTTGGCGGGCAGGAGCAATACTCCTTTTATAGATACCGGATACATGGTTTCCCTTATCTTTCACAAGTGAGTAGCCAAGAACATACGTCGCTACGCGTCTCAATGCGTTTACAAGGTGCTATTCAAATAGGATATGCCAATCCGCCTACATACGGTGTGCCAGAATTGAAGCCGGACCGTTACACCGCCTGTACCGGTCCGCTTTGAAAGGCTGGATCGTAAGAAAGTGCTTAGACGGGAGCCCTCTCGCCTTGTCACATTGAAGCGTTACTACATCCCCAAACCAATGCCCAACCGCAGCGCTTGCAGGCCATCAAACTGAACGCTTACCTCATCAGAAAACACGGGGTGGCCTTCCACGGTTAGATCCAGCTCCGCTTGGGCGCCGCGGTAAGTAACGCTGACCGTAAGGTTCGCAGAGTTGCTAATGGGCGCCAGCACGCCGTACTCAACGTTATCGACGCTGACCGCAGAAAGGCCACGGTTATCCAGCTGTTGCTGAATCGCCTGCTCAACCGCATGGCCGTAGTAGAAATACACGCCGGTATAGCCCAGCGCGACCAGCACAATCAGTGAAATAAGCTTTCCCATTACATCCTCCTGATTAAAAAATTGGGTAGTTGCCACCATGGCAATGCCATCATCTTCCATCAGCATGGTGTGATAGCTCGTGTAATAGCTCGGGGATTATCAAACGACCTGATATAAGAAGCAGAAACAATTAGGCAAACGCTTATCCCAACAGGTACAACCATAGATTCAGGCAGCCCCATAGTTTATAGATTATCCAGCGACACCGTCACCGCTTTATCTTTTTCACCTCGGTGCTCTTCCACAAGCTTGGCAAGCTCATCACCTTCATCAAACACACTAACCACCCAGTCGATAAATACCCGCACGCGGGGGGATAACTGGCGGTTGCTTGGGTACAGAATGGAAACGGGTGATCTTGTGGGCGGATTGGAGGGCAGGACTTCGACCAACTGGCCGGTTCGTAGATCATCCTCTGCATGGTAACGGGGCACCTGAATGATGCCGAGCCCTAATCGTGCGGCCGCGTAATAGCTTTCTGCCGCACTCGTGGTCACGTTGGCGGGCAACGTTACATATTCAACTTTCCCGCCATTAGTGAACTCAAGAGACAACACCTGACCTGCACGGCTGGAGTGAAAGCCCACCATCGTGTGCCCGCCAAGTTCAGCGACTGAATGCGGCGTTCCGTACTTTGCCAGGTATCCGGGCGAGGCGGCCGTGACTTCATCAAGTGTGGTGATTCGCCGGGAGTGCATATCGCTGTTCTGGGGCATACCGACGCGCAATGCGCAGTCGATGCCCTCGCCTACCAGATCCACCAGGCGATCACCCTCGCTCATGTGAAGCTCCAAACCTGGGTAGGTGTTAAGAAACTCGGGGAGCTTCGGCAATATAAAATGGCGGGCTAGCGTGCCGTGAACGTCTACCCGCAGCACGCCTTTGGGCTTGGCATTCATTAGCGCGCCTTCCGCGTCCTCAACCTGAGCCAAAATACTCAAACAGCGGTGATAGTAGGCGTCGCCATCCCGCGTTGGGTGCACCGAGCGCGTGGTACGTTGCAACAGCCTTACGCCAAGGCGTGCCTCCAATGTTTTGATGGCTTCAGTTAGCGTTGAGCGGGAAGCGCCCAGGTCTTGCGCGGCGTGAGTAAAGCTTCGCCTTTCGACGATGCGCGTAAACGCGTGCATCGTATCAAGTCGGTCCATTGTTCACGGTTTCCGAATAGTGATGACAGGTTAAGCCTGATTATAGAGCACGCTTTGTCTTTTATGCTGCATACGTCAGGTATTCACCAATTCCCTACGCAGAAGGAGAAAAACGATGGCAGAACAGAAAATTGCGCTTGTAACGGGTGGTTCCCGGGGGATTGGGGCGGCTATTTCCAAACAGCTGGCGCGCGATGGCTTTACGGTGATCGTCAATTACGCAGGCAATGCAGAAACCGCTGACAACGTGGTTCAAGAGATTGAGTCGGGGGGTGGTAAAGCGCAGGCTATTCAAGCTGATATCGCCGATGCCCAGGCGGTGCGTCAGCTTTTTGACACCCTTGAAACGCAGTGGGGGCGCATTGATGTGCTGGTCAATAACGCGGGCATCATGAAACTTGCCCCGCTTGCGCAGATGGAGGCGCATGCGGTGGATGCTCAGATTGATATCAATCTAAAAGGCTCGATCAATACCATGCGCGAAGCGGCCAACCGCCTGAGCGACGGTGGCCGGATCATCAACCTATCGACTAGCGTTGTCGGGTTGAAACTTGAAACCTACGGGGTCTACGCCGCCACCAAAGCCGCCATTGAGACCTTAACCGCGATTCTTGCCAAAGAGTTACGTGGCCGCTCGATCACCGTCAATGCCGTGGCGCCCGGCCCTACCGCGACAGATCTGTTTCTTGAGGGTAAATCTGACGAACTGGTCGAGCGGATGGCCAAGATGCCGCCACTGGAGCGGCTCGGCCAACCGGACGACATCGCAAGCGTCGTGGCTTTTCTCGCCTCGCCTGAAGGCGGCTGGGTTAACGGCCAAACCCTGCGCGCAAATGGCGGCATCGTTTAACCGTTTCGTAATAACCTGGTTTTAATTAGCTTGTTTTAACTGACTTGCGGCTCGCCCAGCTCGCGGCACCTCCTAACGCTTCCAGCCAGTCCGCGGGCAAGATCATGCACTGCTTTAACGGCTTCATCAGGCGTTGCGGCGTGCTCGATGCAATCTACCAACGCGGAGCCAACCACTACCGCATCGCTGAACTGGCCAATAATCGCGGCCTGTTCCGGGGTGCGAATACCAAAGCCAACAGCGATGGGAAGCTGGGTGTGTTCGCGTAGCTGGCTCACCGAGCGCTCAAGTTTTTCGGGCGTGGGTGCGCTGCCGCCGGTAACGCCTGCCACCGAAACGTAGTAGATAAACCCGGACGCGTTACCCAGCACTTTGGGTAGGCGCTTGGTGTCCGTGGTGGGCGTGGCCAGGCGGATAAAATCGATACCGTGCTGGGCGGCTGGCTGGCAAAGCTCGTCGTCGTGCTCTGGGGGCAGGTCGACCACAATCAGGCCGTCTACGCCGGCGCTAGCGGCATCGGTTAAGAAGCGCTCTACGCCATAGCGGTAAATGGGGTTGTAGTAGCCCATTAGCACGATGGGCGTGGTGGCGTCTTTTTCGCGAAAGGTACGCACCATCTCCAGTGTTTTAGCTTGGGTCTGGCCTGCTTTTAGGGCGCGCAGCGCGGCTTTTTGGATCGCGGGGCCATCGGCCATGGGGTCGCTAAATGGCATGCCCAGCTCAATCACGTCCACACCGGCAGCGGGTAGGCCCTCAAGAATGCGTTGCGATGTCGCCATATCTGGATCGCCCGCGGTGACATAGCTCACCAGCGCCGGGCGGTTTTCGGTTTTGAGCGCGGCAAAGCGTGCTGCAAGACGCGAGTTGGGATTCATAACAGTCTCCTTATGTGCGCTCTGGTGAATAGATTCGCTCTTTTGAACAGATGCGCTCATTTGAATTTTTCTCCCAGGTAGTGGGCCACGCTCATCATGTCTTTATCGCCACGCCCGCTCAGGTTAACCACCATCAAGTGGTCGCTGGGTAGATTCGGCGCCCGCTTGGCGACTTCGGCCAATGCGTGGGCGGTTTCAAGGGCGGGGATAATCCCTTCCAGACGACAGCAGGTTTGGAAGGCTTCCAGCGCTTCATCGTCGGTGGCCGACACGTACTCAACGCGCCCCTGCTCGTGCAACCAGGCGTGTTCCGGGCCGATACCGGGGTAATCCAGGCCAGCCGAAATCGAATGGGCATCAATAATCTGGCCGTCCTCATCCTGCAGCAGGTAAGTGCGGTTGCCGTGAAGTACGCCCGGCGCGCCGCCGTTTAGACTGGCCGCATGCTGGCCGCTCTCAACGCCCTTGCCGCCCGCTTCAACGCCAATCATCTCGACCGAGGCATCGTTCAAAAACGGGTGGAACAGCCCCATAGCGTTGGAGCCGCCGCCAATACAGGCCACCAGAGAATCCGGCAGGCGGCCCTCTTTCTCCTGCATTTGCGTGCGAGTTTCGTTGCCAATCACCGCTTGGAAGTCGCGCACCATGGCGGGATACGGGTGCGGCCCGGCCACAGTGCCGATGATGTAGAAAGTATCATCCACGTTGGTGACCCAGTCGCGCAGCGCTTCGTTCATAGCATCTTTCAACGTACCGGTGCCGGAAGTGACCGGGATGACTTCAGCGCCCAGCAGCTTCATGCGAAATACGTTGGGCTGCTGGCGTTCGATATCCGTAGAGCCCATGTAGATCACACAGGGCAAACCAAACCGCGCCGCTACCGTAGCGGTGGCCACGCCGTGCATACCGGCGCCGGTTTCAGCGATGATGCGCTTTTTGCCCATGCGCTTGGCCAGCAGCACCTGGCCGATGCAGTTATTAATCTTGTGCGCGCCGGTATGGTTTAGCTCTTCACGCTTGAGATAAATCTTTGCGCCGCCAAAGTGCTCGGTCAGTCGCTCGGCAAAATAGAGCGGGTTGGGGCGCCCTACGTAGTCGCTTTGAAAGTAGGCGAGCTGGCGCTGGAATTCGGGGTCGTCTTTGGCAACGTCGTATTCGGCTTGCAGCTCAAGAATCAGCGGCATTAGCGTTTCGGCAACAAAGCGGCCGCCGAATTGGCCAAACAGGCCGTTAATATCAGGCTGGATCGCAGGTTGGTTCATGATGACCTCTCAAAGCGGAGTAACAGTTGCATTGAAAGTAGCGCAAGCAGGCGGGGATAAAAATCGATAAGATGTCATCAATATGTGAGCTGGAGTCAACACTCAATGCAACAGAGCATGCCCCCCTTAAGCGCCCTGCGCGCCTTTGAGGCCACCGCCCGGCTGGGCAGCGTGACGGCCGCAGCCGATGAGCTAAGCGTGACCCACGGCGCCGTTAGCCGCCAGCTGCGTAGCCTGGATGAGCATTTCGGCGTGGCGCTGTTTGCCAAAGCGGGCCGTGGCATTGAGCTAACTCACCACGGTGAACGGCTTTATCATGGCATTGGCGAGGCGTTTACCCGCTTGCGCGATAGTTGCGCGGATCTCAAGCGTGATGTAGAAGAAGCGCCCTTTACCCTGGCCTGCCCCGGCAGCCTGCTGGCGCGCTGGTTGATTCCCAGGCTGGATCGCCTTCAACGCGACCTGCCCCAGCTCAAATTGCAGGTCGTAGTGAGCGAAAGTGAACTGCCCGCCAAGCAGGAAAATATCAGTGCTACCCTGGCCTTTTCCGAGCCGCCCTGGCCTGCGGAGGTAGACGTCGTCGAGCTAATGGCCGAGCAGATTTGCGCGGTGGCAAGCCCTCACCTGGAAGCAAAGCTCGATCCAGCACAGCCGGATACGCTCTTTTCCAGCAAGCTTTTACACACCGCCTCACGCCCCCAAGCCTGGCCGCAGTGGGGCAGCGCCCAGGGGCTTGAGCTTGCGCACCTTGAAAAGGCCTTACGCCAAGGCCAGGGGTTTGATCATCTCTACTATTTAATCGAAGCCGCCGTGGCGGGCTTAGGCGTGGCCATTGCGCCAAAACTGCTGGTCGAAGATGACCTGAAAAGCGGACGACTCACCGCTCCCTGGGGATTTATCAAAACCCCCGCCAAGCTCTGCCTCTGGCTACCCCGCCACCACAACCGCCAGCGTAGTGAGCAGTTGGCCGAGTGGCTTAAGCGGGAGTTGGGCGCTTCAAGCTCTTAACGCGGGAAAAGCCCAGCCCCCTGGCCAACTAAAGCGACTGCCGCCACTGGGCCAGTGCCCGAATATCATCAGGTGTTGTACGGCAGCAGCCACCGATACCCGCAGCCCCTGCTGCCAACCACTGCTCCACCCCTTGAACCAAGCCAGAAGGACCTGTGGCGGTATGATCACAAGGTGCCGGGTGCCAGGTTTTGGTCACCGCGTTATACAGCTCGCCCGAGTTGGGGTACACCAACACAGGCAGGTCGCACTGGCGCTTGATCGCCGCGACCAATGACTCGATATGCGCAAGCGCGGTGCAGTTTACACCGATAGCTGCCACGCCAGGGCAGTTGGCCAGCGCTGCGGCACACGCCTCAATGGGTGTTCCATCGCTGATATGTTCACCATCCTTGGCCGAGAAGGTAATCCAGGCTTGGGCGCCGGGGTGTTCAGCCAACAGATCAGTGATTGCCAGCGCCTCCTCTAATGAGGGCAAGGTTTCTGCTGCCAGCAGATCAGCGCCCGAGGCCAGCAGTAGCTCGAAACGCTCGCGATGAAACTCAACCAGCCCGGCACGATCCAGGTCATAGCCGCCGCGGTACTCGCTGCCATCTGCTAGATAAGCGCCATAGGGGCCAACGGATGCGGCCACTAGCGGTTTGGGGCGGTCGGTTTGCCCCGTCTGCCACACCGCATCGCGAGCCTGCTGCGCCAACGTGACCGACCGCTGAATCAGCTCCCGCGCCTGCTGGGCGGTCATTCCCGCCTGCATAAAACCAGGCACCGTGGCCTGGTAGCTGGCGGTAATGGCGCAGTCGGCACCGGCTTCGAAATACGCCTGATGCACCTGGCGAATCTTCTCCGGCGCTTGGGCCAGCAGGCGCGCCGACCACAGGCTATCGTTGAGATCACAGCCCAGCGCTTCCAGCTCAGTGGCAAGCGCCCCGTCGATGACCATAAAGGGTGCGTCCGCCAGCAGGGCCTTGATCGGATTTGATTCACTCATACTCTTTTCTCCTCAGCGGCGGTATTCAGGTGGGCAGGGGATTGAACGGCCTTACGATGGTGCAGAAAATGCACCAGGTAACACAGGCCAATGAACGGCACCCCGAAGTAGAGCGCCACGCGCTGCTGCGGATCAAACGCAATGCCGATGCACGCCGCCAAACAGGCCGCAAATGCGACCAGCGGCACCCAAGGGTAGAACGGCGTGCGGTAGACCAGGTCTTCAAGCCGCCCGCCTTCGCGCAGATACTGGCGGCGGAAGTTGAGCTGACTGAGCGCAATCGCCATCCACACTACTACCACGGCCAAGCCAGAAATCGAGACCAGTACCAGGTAGACCGTTTCCGGTGCGTAGACGCTTGAAAACAGCGCGCCGAAGCCACCGATCATGCTGAGCAGCAGTGCATTCATCGGGATGCCGCGCTTGTTAAGCCGACCCAGCGACTTGGGCAAAGTGCCTTGATCTGAAAGCGTCCAAAGCATGCGTGATGAGGCATAAAGCCCGGAGTTGGCCGCCGACAGCAGCGCGGTGATAATCACAAAGTTCATGATGTCCGCCGCCCCGGGCACGCCCAAGCGCTGGAATACCGCGACGAAGGGGCTTTGGCTAAGCCCAGCCTGGCTTTGGGGCAGCAATGCCGCAATCACGATGATGGTACCCACAAAAAAGAGAATCAGCCGCCACAGCGTGGCGCGGATCGCTTTGGGCACATTGCGCGCCGGGTCCACGGTTTCCCCGGCGGCAATGCCAATAAGCTCCGTGCCGGAAAACGCAAACATCACCGCCAGTAACGTAGTACCGATGGCCAACAGGCTCGGCGACATGGCGCCCTCGCCCCAAAAGGCCGAAAGTCCGGGCGATGCCACCGCAGCGCCGCTTGAATCCTGCAGCGGCACCCAGCCAATAATCGCGCCTGCCCCGACGATCACAAACACCACCACCGCGATTACCTTGATCAACGACAGCCAGAACTCGGACTCGGCAAAGAAGCGTGAGGTAAACGCATTCACGCCAAACACAATAGCTGCGAACAGCCCGCTCCAGTACCAGCCTGGGATATCGGGAAACCAGCGTCCCATAAACACCGCCGCCGCGGTAAACTCCGACCCCAGCGCCACCGTCCAGGTGAGCCAATACATCCAAGCCACCATATAGCCGGTACCAGGGCCGATATAGCGGCTGGCGTGGGCGCTGAAGGCACCGGAATCCGGCATATGTACCGCCAGCTCTCCCAGACACATCATCACCAACCAGGCAACGATGCCACCCACCAGATAGGCCAGCACGGCCCCAATCGGCCCTGCCTGCTGCACGGTATAGCCGGAACTTAAAAACAGCCCGGTGCCAATCACGCCCCCTAACGAGAGCATCACTAAGTGGCGCGTCTGCATGCTGCGCTTGAAGTGCGCGCTATCTTGCTCACTCATGGTGACCTTCTTCCTGTCTTTAACCTAACGGGCCAACCAAGGTCCCAAGAGCGCGCTATTTTAGTGCAACAAGATTTTCAGAAAAAGCATAAAAAAACGTTTTGATATCCTAATTTCAAATAACCGAATTTTGAGTACGTGTTAGCCCCCTTCGCAGGCAGTCAAAGTCAGCGCCTTAGCTTATGGCAGTGTTTTCTGTGCAATCAAATAGGCGTGCAATTCCGGATGCTGGTCATATTCCATATGTCGGCACACCGTGCCTAATTCAATCAATAGCGACAAGAAACCGTTAGTGCCAAGCGATGAGTAGTAGACCTTTGGCCCCATAAAGCTGTCGGTATGCTCGCCAGGTTTGTCCGTTCCGCCAAAGGAGAAAATCAACACGCCATTAGCGCTTAAGCTGTCGATAAGCTTGGTAATCACACTTTTCTGCTGTGCCAAAGGAATATGCCAGATACTGTCCCAAGCGGTAATGAAGTCGTATTTGCTAGGCGGTTTCCATTGGCAAATATCTTGGTGGTGAAAGGTCACATCAGGATGCTTCTGCCTGGCCAACTGGATCATTTCATCAGAAATATCCACGCCTTCCGGCGTAAAGCCTTCCTGTTGGAATAAACTGATAAAGCGGCCTGTGCACCCACAACCAATATCCAGCGCCCTTCCTCGGCTCTTCACGAACGTTAGCGCTCTTTTGTGCGCCGCCATACCGTTTTCGAGATTGAATTTCTCGCTTTGCCAGAGATGAGTGATGTGGTTGTAGGCATTGCCGATGTCAGCTGGATTCATGAATATCCTACCTAATGATTAGACGCCATTAACGTGCCGCCCGCGGCAATAAACAGGCCGCCGGTGGCACGATTGAAGCGCTTATAGCGGCGTGGGCTTTGAAACCAGCGGCTGATGCTGGAGCCCAGCCCTGCATAGGTCGACATCAGGGTAAAATCGATCACCAGCCAGGTCACGGCCAGAATCACGAACTGAACCAACTGCGGCTGGCTCACATCGATAAAGTTGGGAAAGAGCGCGGCGAAGAACAGCAAATCCTTGGGATTGCTGATGCCTACCATAAAGCCACGCCGAAAGAGGGTTTTCATCGGTATGCGCTGATTGCCAGCGGCTGAAGGGCTCTGAATATCGATCCCCGAGGAATCCCGCCAGGCCGCGATACCCAAGTAGATCAGATAAGCCCCACCGACCAGTTTCAGGATATAAAAGGCATTTTCCGAAGCGGCCAGAATGGCGCCCAACCCCAGCGAGGAAACCATCATCAGGACCAATGAAGACAAGGCGCCGCCCAGCACGGTCGCGGTCGTGTGCTTTCGGCCAAACTTGAGCCCGTGGCTTGTACAAAGCAGCGCCACCGGCCCTGGAAAAATAATCAAGGCAAAGATGACGCCCACATAGGTCAGCCAAGTCAACGTATCCACGCTGCGCTCCTTGTTAATTGAAATGTAAGGTAATAGCGTATTGCCTTACATTTTCGCTCTTATTTACCTCATTCGCGTCGCCATATTCATCAAACGACCGACAACGTATACCTTACAATGAGCGGAATACCAAAAGCGATGCAGGCTTGTCCAACGCTCTCTACCTACGTAAACTGGCGCGCCGCTTGAACAGGGCTTCATCATGAAAATCAACGTTGTGGGCAGCAGCGGCAGCGGCAGCGGCAAAAGCACGCTCTCCCATCAATTATCCCATGTTCTGGGCATTCCCCATATTCAGCTTGACCCGCTTTTCTGGCGCGCTGACTGGCAAGGCACGCCGGATGATGAATTTTTCGCCAAGCTGGAGGCCGCTTTAAGCGCAGCCCCAGATGGCTGGGTGCTGGATGGCAACTTTAATCGCACCCGTGATATCAAGTGGCGTGATGTCGATATGATCATCTGGTTGGATTACGGTTTTTGGCGCGTTTTCCGCCAATCCCTCTGCCGCGCGATTAGCCGTATCGCTAGCCGCAAAGAACTCTGGCCGGGAACCGGTAACCATGAATCGTTTCGCAAGACCTTTATGAGCCGCGACTCGATTCTCTGGTGGATGCTGACCAATTGGCGCTCGAACCAGCGGCGTTACTTTGCCGATTTGATTGACGCTCGTTATCGCCATATTCGTATCGTGCGCCTTACCCACCCTCGCGAGGCGGATGTGCTGGTTAAGCACTTGGCACAAAACGGCACTGACGTTGGCACGCCAGCTACCTAACGCTTGATGTAGACCACGATGTTTAATGCAGCATCATTTGGAGTGGAGTAGTAAACGACGTAGGGTAATGAGCAGAACATTCACTAACAGGAACGTTTATGCGTCATGCTTCGTTATTTACTGCCGTGTCATTAGGTCTTTTCGCTGGTGTTACCACCTCGGCTGCATTAGCAGAAACGTCTCCACTGGAGCAACAGCTAAAAGATCTAGCGTCGTTTCAGGTGATTGCGCATCGCGGCGCAAGCGGCCATGTCCCGGAAAGCAGCATGGCGGCACTGGAGTTGGCCCATGAATGGGGAGCGGACTATCTGGAACTGGATATTCAGATGACCGCCGATGGCGAATTAGTAGCCTTTCACGACGATACCCTTGAGCGCACCAGCAACGGCGAAGGCCACATCAACGATCATACGCTTGCCGAACTCAAGGACCTGGATGCGGAAGCCTGGTTTAACGACACTTACCCTGACCAAGCGGATGAGGCGTTTATGGGTACCGAGATATTAACGCTTGAAGAGGTCTTCAGCCGTTTTGGTCAGAACGCCCGCTACTACCTGGAAACCAAGTCGCCCCAGTTGAACCCAGGCGTTGAAGCGGCGCTTGTTAAGCGCCTGGAAGCGTTTGATATGATCGACACCGGGCGCGTGCTAGTTCAGTCGTTTGAGCAGGAGAGCCTGCTCAAGATTCACGAACTGAACGACGATATCCCACTGATTCAGCTGGTGTGGTACTCCCCCAGCCAAGAGGACAGTGAACGTCTGGTGGAGTGGAGAGGCACTACGCCGGGAGCACCGGACATCACCGACGAGCACTTGCAAGCCGTGGCCGATTACGCAGTAGGCTTAGGGTCGAACTACCGTTATGAAGGCGAGCAGGTGATCGACGAAACGTTCATTCGCCAGGCTCAGGATAACGGCTTGGCAGTACACATCTACACGGTGAACGATACCGATCATATGCAGCAGCTCATCGACTGGGGCGTGAACGGCTTGTTTACCGACTACCCGGATCGGCTGATTGAGCTTATCGAGTAACACGTTAAATACGCATTTTCCCAGCGTTTACTGGGCGTTTTGATGCTTTCGCCTAACGTAGTTCGAGCTCTTCAATCACCTGCTCGACCCTTGCGCGCCGACTGCCTTGGAACGTGTTTAGCGGCAGCGGCAAGCAAGGCATGCTGACCTTGCCAAGGATCTCGGCGGCGGTGGCGATAACCCGTAAGCTTCCTCCGTATTCACGGTACAGCGCCCAGAAAGGTTCTAGCTGATCAGAAAGGCGCTGCGCTGTTTTAAAGTCACCCGCCTGAGCTGATCGCGTTATCGCCAGCGCCGTTTCAGGAAATAACCCGCCCAGCACGGAATACCAACTATCGCACCCCGCCGTTAGGCCGGTGGCCGCGACAACGTCACCGCTTATCCCCAAGGTGACATCCTCTGGAATCAAAGCACGCAACCGATCAACCCGCTCGCGAGCAGCGTTGAGATTCATGCTGACCGGTGGAATCTTGATCGAGCGGACCTGAGGCAGCTGGGCAATACGCCCATGCAGCTCATCGCTGAATTCAAAGTGAGTCGTACCCGGATTATCGTACACACACAGCGGCACGCTTAACGAACGACAGACCGTTTCATAGTGACTGAACACTTCGTCATCGGTCAGCGTTTGATAGGAAACGGGCGCCAGCAATACGCCGCTGGCGCCCGCTTTCTGAGCGTCTTCGGCAAGCGCCAACACGTCCCGTGTGCGCATTGCACCAATACCGATAATCACGGGTACATCGCCCGCGCTTTCTATCGCCAGTTGAGTAACACGCGCCCGCTCCTCTCGGTTGAGATACGCATAGCTACCGGTTGAGCCCAGCACGCCGATAGAGTTCACCTGCGCCTTGGCCAAGCGTTCCACTAAACGGGAAAACTCGTTTTCACGTACCCCCTGCTCGTGCATGGGCGTTAATGGAAATGCACTCAGGCCGGTAAACATGGGGAGCGATCCTTTTAACGAAGGCTTAGTAGATACGTCTGAAATTACCAGACAACACGGCATGAGGGTAGCGGGAGGAGAATAAGCAGGCACGAAAGGAGTAACCGACACTTATAAAGCGCAATTTTGTACAAGCTGCGCTAACACGTGAGCGTTAAACTAGCGCAATGACATTTGGATAGACGGAGGCTTAGCAATGGGAAAATCGGCAAGCCGCTTTCAGTTCACTAAAAGCCAGCACATCCCCACGCTGAAAACGCTACAGGCAGCGATGTCCGATTTTCGCTATGACCCTCATGCGCATGAGGAGTACGCCTTTGGGGTGACGCTGTCAGGTCGTCAGGACTTTTTCAGCGGTGGGCAATATCACCGTAGCCCACCAGGTAATGTAATTATCTTTAACCCGGATGATGTTCACGACGGCCAACCAGGCGGCGACCGCACGCTCGACTACGTCATGCTGTACGTTCACCCCGCTCAAGTTAAGGCCCTATTTGACGACGCCCTGGGGCAGGAAACAGCATCCCACTTTCGATTCGACAGTACGCTGGTGCAAGACATGGCACTACGCGAGCGGATAACCAACGTTGCCCGATTGATTACCACATCAACCGGCAGCCAGATCGACCAGGAAAACGCGCTCTATCAAGTTGTTGAACGAATCACCCAGCTAGGCGGTGCTTACCAGCCTGGGCATACCTCTAGCAGGCCCGATGCACTTCTCGGCTTGGCCAAAGAGTATATCCACGCGCACCTGGACACCGATCTCTCGCTTGAAGCGATTAGCCAAGCGGCGCACCTTTCCAAGTTTCATTTCTTGCGGCTGTTTCGTCAGCAGTTGGGTATCACGCCCTATCAGTACGTCATCAACTGCCGGGTTAATGCGGCGTGCAGCGCACTTGAAAAAGGCGCACCGCTTAGCGAGGTGACGTTTCGCTACGGCTTTACCGACCTTAGCCATTTTAACCGTCGCTTTAAGCGTATTTATGGCCTTACTCCCCACCAATACCAGCACCACCTTAACGACTAACCAGAGAGCTTTTATGTTAGCTATTATCGCTTATGCCGTGGGCATCATGTATTCGCCTGGGCCTGTGAACCTGATGGGGTTAAATACAGGCGTTAATGGGCAGGCAAAAACGTCGCTGGGTTTCTGCCTGGGCGTGGGCACGGCGATGCTATTACTGTTTTTACTCTTCGGCTGGGCAGGTGCTGCGTGGATTGATGGACGCCTACTCATCGCAGTAAGCATTATCGGCTGTGGTTATATTATTTATCTGGCCATACACATTGCGAGAGCGCGCGTTGACGTTAATGCCGTATCCAGCTCGCCACTCACCCTTCGCTATCGTGACGGCCTCATTCTGCAATTGCTGAACCCCAAAGGAATTATGGCGACACTCCCCATCGCCACACTGCAGTTTCCCGCTGCGGGCATTCAAGGGCCTGGCTTGGTGGTTTGGTCGATGGGATTAGCGCTACTGGCCGCAGGTGCCCCCGGAAGCTACATGTGGATAGGTAGCCTGGTCGGTAACCGAATTGACAACCCCGCCTTCTTTAAACGCTTTAATCAGATAATGGCGGTGCTGTTGATGGGCGTCGCGCTATCTATCGCTTATGAGCATGTTTGGGTGACTTTAGTATCGGCGTAGTAGGGTGGCAAAGCAGCGCCCATTCCAGGCGCTCAGGTAGTTAACGAAAAGCGCGCTCATAAAGACAATATTGACCAGCAATCTAACGAAGCCGACCCGAAAGGGAGCGAGTAGTTTAGGCCTGCAACCTTAACGGCTCCAACATCGTGCAGCTTGGTAAAAACGTCTTGCTTTGTACTGGCTACCCTTTCTTGCGTACAATTGCCCGCCAACGAATCCTCCGCTTTTGATACGTCGCTTTGGTGTACCCCCTTTTTAGATAATTATCTGATTACGTAACCAAGGTACGAATCAGGTACGCCTATGTACCGTATCAAAGGGTATTGAATATGTGTATTTATACGGCATCAAAAAGATGCAAATGGTTGATATGAATAAGTTAAGCCCAGCAGATGCGGCCCGCCGCTTTTCCGTCGCGCCCATGATGGATTAGACCGAAATCCCGCTGTTAAGCCTCTCGTTTAGAACAAGTACCAAATTTGTGCCAACTAAATAGCGCTTTTGTTCTGTTTCCCTTTTGCTTACAGATACGCGAGTGACGCGTGTGCGTGCGCATCATGCGTAGGGGTGCGTCAGAATGTTTGGGGGTCTCGGAAAAAGGTAATAAAGGTAACCAAGCTCGAAAATACAACATAACTTATTGATATACATATAATTAAAACAGACGTTCAAAAGGTAATAAAAAGGTGATCAATAGGTAACCACATTACCTTTTAAATAGGTAAATTCTTGTTTTTATAAATTCTAATATTTTCATATACTTACTTTAAGATTACCTTTTGGATCACCTTTTATTACCTTTTAGAGGTAATCTTAAAAAGAATAAAAAAACAGAAACTTACAGATGAAAAGCAGCCAAATTACCTAGATTACCTTTTTCCGAGCCCCCCATGCTTTCTGGGAGATTTCCCCGTGGCCTCCTTGTCCGGGATTACTCCATTAAGTTCGCAAGATTCCGCATGAGAAAACACGTCTGTAACAGGGCCGTAAAGCCCAGTGCCGACGCGGCTTGGTAGCTAGTGCATGGGTGCATATAAACACACAGGTTTAGCGCGCAGGCGGGGCGGGGAGTCGACGGCGCGCCATGGGTGGGCAAGGCAGGCTTTTATGGTCTAGGGTGACTAAGAGTAAGACTTAACAAAAATGAAGGAGGAGCCGTGGATAACTATCACCTCACAAAAGATGGCGACGACTGGAAGTTACAGAAGGAAGGTAGCGACCGTGCCATCAAAAGGTCTGAGACGAAAGCTGCTGCTATGGAGCACATGAAAGGCTATATGGATGGCAAAGAAGGTTCAGTAAAAATCCATAAAGAGGACGGAGAATTTCAGGAGGAGCGCACATACCCACGCAGCGCTGATCCTCGCAGTTCCAAAGGTTAATGCAAAGGCCGCCCTCGTTTGGGCGGCCTTTGCTTTGGAGCCATGCTGGCTTAACGGTTGGTAATGATGAGCTCTCCCCGTGGCTCTGTGGCCTGCTGCCCAACAGTGTATCGAATTTCTGTTGTCTGTATGGTTAACCCCTTGAATGCCTCGCGCATCTCTGGTGTGTCGTTGACGCTGACCACAAACTGCCCCTGCCCTGTTCTAGCTAGTTCACCCATGCGGTAATACTCCTCAAGCGGAAAGTCGCAGCCGTATCCGGCTGTTCCCCAATATGGAGGGTCGAGGTAGAACAGCGTGCCTTCACGATCGTAGCGTTTGATGCACTCTGCCCAGTCGAGGTGTTCAACCACGGTACGAGCCAGGCGCAGGTGCGCGGCGCTGAGATCCTCCTCAATGCGCAGCAGATTCATTCGTGGCGGTGATACCGCAGAGGTGCCAAACGTCTGGCCACTGACCTTGCCGCCGAAGGCTAGCTTTTGCAGGTAAAAGAACCGTGCCGCCCGCTGGATATCGGTGAGGTGGCCCGGGTCGATTTCCCGTTGTGTGAGGTACTCTTCCCGGCTGATCAGCCCCCAGCGGAATTGCTTCACCAGCTCGTCAGGGTGGTGCTTCACGACTCGGTAGAGGTTCACCAACTCCCCGTGTGCATCGTTGATCACTTCCACCTTGCTGGGCGCTTTCATAAAGAAGAGCGCAGCACCGCCGCAGAAAGGCTCCACGTAGGCAGTGTGTGGCTTGAAGAGCGGTAAAATCTGTTTAGCCAAGCGGCGCTTGCCGCCCATCCAAGGCAATATCGGTCGATTAGTCATCCATGACACCTGTTCAAATATACAGTATTAATATACAGTAGTTGGTGTCGCTTGCGGGGCCGGGACGCTCCCACTGTTTTCAGGGATGAAACGAGCGATGTGCGCCTGGTTACGCCAGGCGCTTTTTTATTCGCCTAACGAATACTCTTTAAACCGAATCACCTCCTCCCCCAGCAGATCGTTGATCTCACTGAACACGGCCTGCACCGGTTCCAACTCATTGGTGACGAACACCTTGGCGGCTTTCTCCACGTCGCCGAAGCCGCCGGTGTTGTTGGGGATGATGCCCATCAGCTGCGGGGGGATGCGGTGGCCTGCCAGTTGGTCGTCGCGGGTGATGTTCTTGATCGCGGCGAAGTCATCCTTGGCGGCGACCTCGCTGATCGGGATGATCTGGATGCCGTCTTTCTTTCCGTTGGGGCTGTAGAGGAACAGGTTGCGGAAGTTGCCTACACCTTTCGATTCTTTTAACGCCGTGCGCATGGCGTCGATGTCTTCCTGATTGTGGGCCGCATCGGAGACGTACATCACAAACCCGGCATGAGAGCCGTTCAGGTAATACTTGCGCCGGAACAACGTGGCGTTTTCGTTGAGATAGATCGACTGCAGCGCGCCCAGGTAATCCGGCACGCCATACACCTCCTGATTAATATCTGGTTCCAACAGGTGAATAATGCTGCCCTCTTCAAACTCGCTGCGTTCCGACCAGTTGGGCACCCAGAAGTAGCGGCTCAGATCCGCGCCGCGACGTACGTACTTCGCCCGGGCAGGCTTCAGTGCCAGCAGTCTGCCCAAGCGACCGAAGACCCTCTCCAGGTAGCAGTTACCAAACACAAAGTAATCGGTGGCCAGTGCGCTGAACGCCTGGCGGCTTAACAGCGGGTGAGGAATAAACGAACGCACCAGAATATTGCGCTTCACCTGAATGGCTGAGCCATGGTGCGCCGTGGCGCGATAGGTTTGGGCCAGTGCGGGAAAGTCCACCGGCGGTTCGTACCACTCATTACCCAGCATCCAGCAGCCGGTATAGAAGAAGTCATAACCATCAATCACTGGCGTCGGCTCACCAAAGCTGAACGCCTCTGCCTTGGCAGGCGCGGCCGTGGTCTCGGTGTCTTTCACGTAAGCGGGCACGCGTACCCGGGGCTTTGGCGCTACTGCCGCTTCGCTCATCCATATATCTCCATTAGAGAACGCCCCGTACCATAATCGGCCGGGCCATCAAGAGGTTCATTGTGTAAGGCATGCATGGTGGCCCACGCCAGGTCGGCATGGCCGGTTTGATTATTGCGTCCGGCGGTATAGGTCATCTGGCGGCCAGAAGCCGTTAACTCGCGGCGGATCGCCATAAATGACTGGGCGATATCGACCCAGCCAGCATCAAATTCAAGACGGCCCTTGTTGATGATCTGCTGCGCCTGCATCACCAGCCGCGACTTCATTTCCGGGGTATAGCGGTACCGGGTTACGGTGGGGAAAAACTTGGCGACCAGTTGGGCCACGGCTTCCCCCAGGCCCGACGTATCGATACCAATAAAGGTCACGTTATAGCGGCGGGTCACGCTGCGAATGAATTCCGCCTGGGCTTCATAATCGCGGCCTTTAATGCGGTGGCGTTCAAGAATGCGGTGTTTGCTCTCCAGCGTTTTGGGCGGCGCGATCACAACAAGGCCCGCGCCGTCGCCTTCCTCTCCATCCCCCGCCGGGTCGTAACCTACCCACACCGGGTGCTCGCCATAAGGCCGTGGGGCGAAGGGTTTTAGATCCCGCCAGGCATCCCAGCTGTCCACCATGCAGCGCTGCATCATCGCCAGCGGGAAAGCGCTTTGCGTATCGTCCACGAACTCGCACATCAGCAGGTTCGCAAACTCATCATCGCTGTACTCAAGGCGCAGCTGGTCGATGTCGAACAGATCACAGCCACCGGCGATAGCATCTTCAATGGTCACGATCTGCCGCCACTGGCCATCCGGCCCCCGCGCTCCATTCTTCAGCGCCGCGTGGCTGATATCGATCTTCACCCGGTCGGCTTTCTTCTGGCGTTTATTGAACCGGTCACCGGTCCAGAACGGATACGCCTCGTGGGCAACCGACGATGGCGTGCTGAAATAAGTCTGCTTCCACTTCTTATGCATCGCCATGCCCGACGTCACCTTGCGGAACGTCTCGAAGCCATGAATCCAGAAGTATTCGTCTAAATAGGTATCGCCATGGTATCCCTGCGCCGTCTTGGCGTTTGTGCCTAGAAAATGCAGCTCTGCGCCGTTGGCGAGAATGATGGGGTCGCCCTTCAGCTCAACGCCGGTCACTTCCTTAACGAACTGCACAATGTAGTGGCGGAAGATGTGCGCCTGGGCCTTCGAGGCGGACATGAATATCTTGTTTTTGCCGGTCTCCATGGCATCGGCAATGGCTTCACGGGCAAAATACCAGGTCGCACCAATCTGCCTTGACTTCAGCAGGTTGCGAATGCGTTCATGCTGCCCGGCCCGGTACCAGCCCCGCTGGTAATCGAATAGCGAGGCCTCGAACGCCTCGACGATCTGAATAACGCCTTCATCACCCACATCATTGCGCGCAGGCTTACGCTTCTCGCCGGAGTTGCGCTTCTCAATGTTCGGATTGAGGTCAGTCTCCCTCCCACTGCCCTGATACTTGTGTACCCGGGCCAGCCGCTCGATCTGGCGGCCGAGCAGGTCAATCTCCTTGAAGTCTTTCCCCTCTTTCTGATCCTTCCAGATCAGCTGTACCAGGCGCGCCTCCAGCGCCCCTTCTACCCGCTGGGTCGGCGTGGCGTCGTCCCACGCATCGCGCTTTTTCCAGCTATCGATGGTCGCCCGGGGCAACTCCAGAAATTCAGCAATGCGCGCAATACGCCACCCCATCCAATAGAGATGGCGGGCAGAGAGGCGGTGGTGATCGTCGTCGATGTTGGCTTGTGGAGTCATGCCGCCAGCGTACCCGCGCAGACGAGGCCACGATTGCCCCGCTCGGTGTGAGTAAGGCTACTTACACCCAGCGCGCATTGAGCCAGGGCGCGTGTGCGCGGAACCTGACGACAATCAAACACCCCTGCTTATTTTCTGTCAGCTACCGAGGCCCACCCATGTCCTGGCACCGTATCGCAAAAGAAGGCGCAACCACTGATGGCCGCACCATCAGCGCCGAATGGCTCACTCAAATGGCCGCCAATTTCGACCCGGACAACTACGGCTGCCGGGTCAATATGGAACACATTAAAGGCATGCTGCCGGATGGCCCCTTCAAAGCCTACGGCGATGTAACCGCGCTCAAAACTGAAAAGGACGACGATGGAAAGCTTGGCCTCTACGCCGAGATCGACCCGACCGACGAGCTAAAAGCCATGGTCGAGAAACGCCAGAAAATCTACACCTCAATGGAAGTAGATCTCGACTTCGCCGACACCGGCGAGGCTTACCTAGTCGGGCTAGCCGTTACGGACACACCCGCTTCACTCGGCACCTCAATGCTCCAATTCAGCGCTCAGCAGGTGAAAAACGGCGACGAATCACCGCTGGCCAGCCGCAAGCAGCGCCTAGAAAACCTCTTCTCCGCTGCGGTGGAAACCGACCTTTCCTTCAGCGAGGAGCCGGAAGACAAAGGCCCAACACTGGCCGAGCGTGTGAAGGCGCTGTTCAAGAAGCAGGACGCAAAAACCGAAGCCGGTTTTGCCGCGTTCCGCGCCGATCTGGAAGAGACCCTTGGGCTGTTCGTTGAAAAGCATCAGGCACTCAGCGAAGCGCTGAAAAAGCGCCCCACTCAAGCCGCTTTCAATGAACTCAAAAGCGCCCACGACACGCTGAAGAAAGAGTTCGACGCGCTTTACAGCAAGCTCGACAACACTCCCAACCGCCAGCCGCGCACGCCTGCCACCGGCAACGACGGCACCATCGAAACCGACTGCTAAGAGACGCCACCAATATGCGCAATGATACCCGTACGCTTTTTAACAGCTTCGCCACTCAGGTGGCCAAGCTTAACGGCGTCCCGGACGCTACCCAGAAATTTGCCGTCGATCCCACTATCCAGCAACGGCTGGAAAAGCGCATTCAGGAGTCCAGTGACTTCCTTTCGCGTATCAATATGGTCGGCGTCGATGAGCTGAAAGGCGAAAAGCTCGCCCTTGGTGTCACCGGCCCCATCGCGGCCCGCACCAACGTCAACAACCAGGATCGCAAAACCCGTGACCTCACCACCCTGGATGCCCAGGGCTACGAGTGCCGAATGACCGAATTCGACACCCACTTGGGTTACGCCAAACTGGATGCCTGGGCCAAGTTCCCCAACTTCCAAGCCATGGTGCGCGATGTGATCGTTCGCCAGCAGGCGCTGGATCGCATGATGATCGGCTTCAACGGCACCTCCGCCGCTTCCCAAACCGACCCAGTGGCCAACCCCTACCTGGAAGACGTCAACATCGGCTGGCTGCAGCATTACCGCACCCAGTCTCCTCAGCGAGTGATGAAAGACGGCAAAACCAACGGCAAAATTTTGATTGACCCAACGCCCCTCGAAACCGGCCCCGGCATCGTCGGTGACTTCGCCTCACTGGATGCCGTGGTTTACGACGTGATTAATAACTTAATCGCCCCCTGGTTCCGTCGCTTGCCAGGGCTAGTTGTAATCCTTGGCCGCAACCTCATGGCCGACAAGTATTTCCCGCTGCTCAACCAGCTGCCGCCTAGCGAGCAGTTGGCCGCCGACCTGGTTATTAGCCAGAAGCGCATCGGTGGACTGCAAGGCATGGATGTGCCCTTCTTCCCCGATAACGCGCTGATGGTCACCACCCTGGATAACCTATCGGTCTACTGGCAGAACGGCGCCCGCCGCCGCTACGTCACCGAGAACCCACGGCGCAACCGCGTGGAGAACTTCGAATCTTCCAACGACGCCTACGTGGTGGAAGACTTCGGCGCGGGCTGCCTGGTGGAAAACATCGAACTCTCTGAAGCAGCCATTAACGGTATCAAGGAGAAGCGATGACCAGCCCAGCCCGCCGTCACTTCGAACGCGTTAGCGCCGCCCAAGCGGCCGCTGATGCGGGGGACGCCCCCATGCAGGGCGAAGCCTACGAGCTTATGCAGGCCGCCCTGTTTGAAGACTACCGCCGCCTTAAATCCACTCAATCAATGGAGAAAAAGGCCGAGATCAAGCGCGAGATCCTGCCCAACTACGCCGAGTACGTGGCCGGCGTGCTGGAAGCCGGTCAAGGCGCACAAGATGACGTGCTCCTGCGCATCATGCTCTGGCGTATTGATGCGGGAGACCTGGGCGGTGCTATTGCCATTGCCCGCTATGCCCTCAAGCACAGCCTAACCCCGCCGGACCAGTTCGAGCGCGGCACCGCCGCCATCATCGCGGAAGAAGTGGCCGACCAGGCACTTAAGCAAATGGACGATGAAGGCACCGATTCTCTCGCCCTGCTCGCCCACTTGGTGGAAGTTGAACACCTCACCGCAAGCGCTGATATGCACGATCAGATCCGCGCCAAGCTTCATAAGGCGTTGGGGTATGCGCTGCGTGTGGCCAACCAACTGGATGAAGCCCACGCAAGCCTTACCCGTGCGCTGGAGCTCAACGACCGCATCGGCGTGAAGAAAGACCTTGAACGCCTGGAACGTGAACTGAAACAGAACGCCGCCAAGCCCACCGGCTAGGCCAACCGAGTCGACCGCCGACGTCAGGGGGCGCGACGTAAGAGCCAAGCACTCAGGCACCTATGCCTAGGCTCACGCTCGAACGCCGCCCACCCCCTTCTTATTCATCGCGCCCGACCCCGCGCAAAAACGGTTACCCGCTACCTGGAGCCATGATGAGCAGCTTTATCTCGGCAGGCACGCCCCCCAGCGACACCGCTGAACAGGCCATCGAAAACAACGGCTTCTGGCCGGATATTCAGCCCAGCGCGTTCCGTGAACGCCACCGGCTGGACAGCACCATTACCAGCGCCCGTATCGAAAGCGCCCTGCAAGCCGGCATGGCCACGGTGAACCGCGTGCTACGCCACTGGCAACAAGCCAAGGTCGATGCCGGCTACGCCACGATGGACTCGCTGCCCATTCCCGTATGGCAAGCGCCGGAGGTTTTTCGCGGGCTATACCTACGCGCCGTGTTCTCCACCGCGCATGCCAGCCTGGTCGAACACTACGCCGACTTCGACGCTACCAACAGCGGCCGCGAGCGTGGCGAGCAGCTGGCCAACCCCGCCGACAGCTACCGCCGCGATGCCGCCTGGGCGATCAGCGAGATCGAAGGGCGCCCGCACAGTACGGTCGAGCTGATATGACCCTCGTACACGCCGAACAGCACGACACATTGGATGCCATTTGCTACCGCTTCTACGGCACCACCCGTGGCGTCACCGAACAGGTGCTGGCTGCCAACCCGTGGCTGGCGGAGCTAGGGCCGGTGCTGCCCCACGGCACGCCCGTCACGATGCCCCTCATATCCCAGACCACACAACGCGCCCCCACGGTGCAGCTATGGGATTAACACCCACGACACTGAGGCCCGCATGAGCCATCACTTTGAAATTTCCACCGAGACCGCCAAGGCCGCACCACCGGCGGTCGTCTCGCTGCTGCACGTAGGCGGCATGACGCCTGCCGACTGGGTCACGGTGTTAACGCTTTTATATCTCGCGCTGCAGATCGGGTTGTTGGTACCCCGCTACCTCACCCGCCTGCGCCACTACTGGGAGAACCGTCGTGGGTCTTAAAACACGTATTGGCGTTAGCCTCGCTGCCGGCGCCATTAGTATCGCCACCGCCGTGGTGACTTACTACGAAGGTTACCACCCCACGGCTTACCACGACCCCGTGGGTATTCCGACCATCTGCTATGGCCACACGGCCACCGTGCGCATGGGGCAAACGCTCAGCCAGGCAGAGTGTACCGCCTTGCTTGAAGAAGACTTGGGCGACGCCTTCGCCACGGTCGACAGGCGCGCCCGGGTAAATCTGCCCGCCCCCACCCGCGCCGCGCTGGCATCTTTCGTTTACAACGTTGGGGAAGGCAACTTTGCCCGCTCCACCCTGCTACGCAAGCTCAACCAGGGCGACCTGCGCGGCGCCTGCCATGAGCTAAGCCGCTGGGTGTATGCCGATGGGCAAAAACTCAACGGCCTGGTGACACGCCGCGCTACCGAACGGGAGCTTTGTCTTTCAGGATTGAGTCTGGCCGGGCTGGAACAGGCGCCCACCCCATGAGCCGACTACTTGCCGCCCTTACCATTCTGGCACTTGTGCTGCTGGTGACCTGGGCACTGTGGCAACGCACCCACGCCGCTGAGGCCCGCGCCGAGCTTGCCGAACAGCAACTGGCGGAATCCCGCCAGCGCGAAGCCCAGCATCAGGTCGTGATCAATGCGCTCTGGGATAACGCCTTACGCCAGGCCAACCAGCGCCGCGCTTTAGCCCAGCAACAGGCGGCGCTTGCGCGAACGGCCTCCGACCGCTTGGCCATCATTGAGGATCTTCACCGTGAAAACGAGACGCTACGCGCCTGGGCTGCTGCTCGCCTGCCTGATGCTGTTAACCGGCTGCGCCACCGCCCCGCCATCACCGGCGCCGCTGCTTATTACGAATCAGTGCGCGACGCCAAGCCCCTGCACGCTCCCAGCCAGTAACCCGTTCACCAACGGCGAACTGCACCTGCAGCTTGAACGCACCGAAGCGGCATGGGCGCAGTGCGCCGCCGAGGTAGACGCCATTATTGCCTGCCACGAGAACGCCGATGAAAAAGCTTCACCTGCTACGCACACACCTGATTAACGCCGTACCGGCGCTTGCCCGCGACCCTGAACGGCTGCTCACCTTTGTGGAAGAAGGCAGTATCGAGTTTCGCCGGGGCCCCAACCTGACCCACGAATACCAGTTCACCGCCCAGTTGGTTCTCACCGACTTTAGCGCGGACCTCGATACCCTCATCGTGCCACTGCTGCAGTGGCTGGCCGAGTACCAGCCGGATGCCGACCCTGCTCAGGCCATCAGCTTTGAAGCCGAGATCCTCAGCCATAAATCCGTCGACGTAGCCCTGCGCGTAAAACTCACCGAGCGCGTACTCGCCAAGGTGGATTGCGATGCTGGCCGCATCAAGGTGGATCACGTACTGGCCCGCTTCGAGGCTACCGGCTGCCCCGCCCCCCGCTGGCAGCTACTGATTCGTGATAGCGCAGCCGATGCCGACTACACCCTGGCTGCCGAATGGGACAATGCGCATGGCGGATAACATGGAAGCGCTGGAAGATTGGGTAAGCCCCCTACTTGCCAAGCTGGATATAAAACAGCGGCGCGCCCTGGCCCGTAATGTGGCGCGAGACTTGCGCCGCCGACAGCGGGAACGCATTCGCGCCCAAACCAACCCGGACGGCACGCCCTTTACCCCGCGCAAGGCCCAATCGTTTCGTGCTCAGCAAGGCAGCATTCGCCGCCGCGCCATGTTCAGCAAGCTCTCCACTGCCAAGTGGCTCAAGGCCACCACTCAAGGCGACACCGCCGTAGTGGGTTTCTTTGGCAGCGTCGCCCGTATCGCCGCTACCCACCAACGCGGCCTCAAAGATCGCGTCAGCCGAGATGGCCCCCGAGTGGAGTACGCCCAGCGGGAACTGCTCGGTTTTACCGCGCTGGATCGCGAGATGGTTATGGACTCAGTGCTGAGGCATTTGGGAGGGGGATAGGAGGCTGATGTAACGACTAGTTACACCAGCCCCATGGTATGGGAGTGTCAGGTTTCACTCTTCATCTTTATTACTACTGGATAGCTTGCGTGACAATTTTGGAATCCCCTTCCCTGCCTCCCCACGTTTGATCTTCTCTTCTAGCTCTTGCCTGAAAATATCAAAGATTTTCAGCATCTGCTCGGGCGGAACGTCGTCGACCAGAGCATCAGATTGTTCGTCTTTAAAGCTCTTTTCCAGGCGCGCTACTACCTCCGCTGTCATTGAGCGGTGATTTTCTTTCGCTGCCGCTTTGAGCTTCTCTTTCAGCGACTTAGGGATTTTTAGATTGCTTTGAACTTCGATGTCTTTTTCCATGTAGCAAAAATATAGCTTTTAGGGATTGACCGCAACGTAGCTAATAGCTATGTTTTATACGTAGCTATTAGCTACATATTGGATAAGGAAATTACTCATGGGTAAAAACATGATGCAAAACAAACCACAGTGCAATCTACGCCTTGAGCCAGAACTAAAAGCTTGGTTAGACACTAAGGCAAAAACGACCCGGCTAAGCCGCACATGGTTAGTCAATGATCTGATTAGAAAGGAAATGCAGCGTGAAACCATCCAGAAATGAAGAAGCCCTCGGCGCTGCCACGCCAAGGGCTTCAGGAAGCACAGCCCCAACCTCTATGAAAGGAACTGCACATGAATGATAGCACTGCAACCGCCGAAATTCTGCCCTTTCGGTTTGATACCCGCGAAGTCCGTACCCTGCTAATTGATGACCAGCCGTGGTTCTTCGCAATAGATGTATGCGGAGCTCTCCATCTCAGCCATACCCATAAGGCACTTCTCGGTCTTGATGACGACGAAAAACGCGAACAGGAACAGTATTCCGGTTCGGGCCGTAAGCCTTTGTTGATCAATGAGTCGGGACTTTATTCACTGATTCTCCGTAGCCGAAAGAAAGAAGCCAAACGTTTCAAAAAGTGGGTCACCGCCGAAGTACTACCCGCCATCCGCAAGCACGGCCACTACCAAGATGTCGAAGGCAAGATGGGCACCTTGATCGGCCAAACAATTGGTACCGATGGGTTCCACTGTTTGGCGGCCGTGGTAGAAGGTCGGTTACGCCGCTACCCAAAAGCCACCCAACAGCGTGCTCGCTCACACCTATGGTCACAGGTACGCAAAGCCTTCGGTGTTAGCCGCGGCGAAGACATCCCCGCCAGCCAACTGGATGCCGCTCGCCAATTTATTGCCGCTTATGCCCTGGAAGGCGAATGGCTACCGGCCTCACCAGATACACTGGATAAAGCCGACCAACTCAACCTGCAATCGCTATGCAGTCATATGCTTCAGATTCGAGACCTATACCGTCACTATCATTTATACGACGCCCTGACCCAACTTGGCTCTCCAGCTGGCAAGCGGCTCTATGGTCATGTGATAGATGGCGCAGCGATTGCCCAACGCTACCAATCAAGGTTTCCGTCTCTTCTACACTGAAACACCTTCAACCCAAACAAAATGCCCCACCGAAAACGGTGGGGCATTCGTACTTGGTGTTATTAAACCTAAAGCCTTACGACGCTTCAGCATGCAACGAAATACCGAGGGCTTTCGTCACCGTCATGATCGTTGCAAAGCTCGGGTTTCCATCAGCGGAAAGCGCCTTGTATAACCCCTCACGGGTCAACCCAGTATCACGTGCTAGTTGTGACATACCCCGGGCGCGGGCGATATCACCAAGCGCGGCAGCTACCAGCGCGGGGTCGCCTTCCTCAAAGCAAGCTTCAAGGTATAGCGCCATATCCTCTTCAGTTTTTAGATGGTCAACGACATCCCATTTACGCAGTGTGCTCATGGTGCCTCCTTCAAATCGCGTGCCAATTGCTTCGCGATATCAATATCTTTTGCTTGGGTGGATTTATCACCACCTGCCAGCAAGATCACCAGTTCATACCCCCGCTGGACAAAATACACTCGGTAGCCAGGCCCGTAGTGAATCCTCAGTTCCGATACCCCTTCACCAACAGGTTCACAGTCCCCGAAATTCCCCAACTCAACGCGGCGCACCCTGGCCAAAATCTTTGCCTTGGCCCTGCTATCTCGCAACTTCTCGAACCAGGTCGAGTAGGTCTCGGTGACGGTAATCATTTTCATGATTAAAATGTAAACCACAGTTCACACAAAAGCAAGTAGTGTCTTCGGTGTAAATAGCCCCACTCACACCCGCCGCCGCTTCGCCTGCGCCTAATGCCGCCGCAGGATAGCGGCTATGAATATTCCCGAACTCCTCCGCCTGCTGCATAACCTGATCCGCCTTGGCACCATCGCCCAGGTGGATCACGCCGCGGCCCGCGTGCGCGTCAAAACCGGCGAGCTGTTAACCGACTGGCTGCCGTGGATTGAAGGCCGCGCCGGATCTACCCGGGATTGGGACCCACCCACCCAGGGCGAGCAGGTCATCATCTTTTCACCCGGCGGCGACCCCGCTGCTGGCGTGGTGTTAACGGGCATTTATAGCGATGCCCACCCAGCGCCCTCAAATGCCCCTAGTGTCATCGGCCGCTGGCTGCCAGATGGTACCCGGATCGAGTACGACCATATCAAGAACCGGCTTTTCATCGACTGTGCAGGGCCAATCGAAATAAAAGCCGCAGGCACCGTGACCGTTGATGCGCCCCTTATCAAACATAACCAAGGCACAGGGGTGGTGACTCAACAGCACATCTGTCACTTCACCGGAAACCCCCACGGCGACGGTAGCAGCACCGTTAAGGCAGGCAAGTAGTGGCCCTTAGCAAAACCCAGCTTAAAAACCGAATCATCAGCGAGATGCAATCCCAGGGGGCCACGGCTACAGGGGAACACAGCTGGGTAAACCGTATGGCCGAAGCCATTGCCAACGCGGTGGTGGATGAGGTGCAAGCCAATGCAGAAGTGCCCGTTACCGGTGGTTCCAGCGCTGGCCAGTACAAGGTGCAATGACATGTCTGGCATGAGCTCACACACCGGTAAAGCCATGGATTCGCTGGCTCATATCCAGCAATCGGTGAACGACATCCTCACTACCCCGATCGGCTCACGCGTGATGCGGCGGGAGTACGGTTCACTGCTACCTGAACTCATTGACCAGCCCTTGAACGGCCCCACGGCCCTGCGCGCCTATTCCGCCACCGTGGTCGCGCTGATGAAGTGGGAACCGCGTATTCGCGTACAGCAAATCGCCCGCCGGGTATCCACAAACCGGCCCGGCCGCTTTGATCTCATCATCACCGCCCGGCGGGTGGATAGTGGCGAAAGCGTTAGCCTGGCCGTACCGTTCAAGGGAAACGTATGAACAACGCGATTGATCTCTCCCAACTACCCGCACCCAACATCATTGAGCCGCTGGACTATGAAACTCTGCTGCCCGAGCGCAAAGCACGGCTGGTCGCCCTCTACCCTGAAGAGGAGCGGGAAGCCAT
>NZ_JBQSUZ010000014.1:0-91681 GCF_052375975.1 Halomonas sp. TP35
GTTCAGAGTGCCCAGGATGGAGCCAAAAAAAGCCCCACGATCTTTCGCCAAGTCTGTCGCAGAGATTTGCCCTGCAGCCGCATAAACCTTCGAGTTCATCCACTGGTTGTAGGTAGCTAGTAATTCAAAGTGCTCTTTCAGGCTCATCTGAGTTCCTTCTCATGTATAACGCCGCGCTCTACGGCAAATTTGGAGCGCAGCGGAAAATTTGTCCGATAGCAGCGCTTTGTTAGCTGTCGTCCGCTTATTGCGCCAACAACCTCGACTAAAATAACGATTATCCAAGAATTTGTAATTCGCCAAGAAAAATTATAATTCAATTATTAAGATCGCCAGCAGAAGAAGTACGACCAAAAATCCTATCATGAAGCTGTATCCTTTTTTTTTATTTGGTGTCCACTGCGGTTTCTGAGCCAGCGAGTCTACATGCTCACTTGCGAAGCTTCGGAGTTTCGGATATTTTTCCACTGCTGAAATCATGTCTTTTATATTCGAGAATGAGTCAGACTGAAGCGACCTCATCATAGCTCCAATTCGATTTTCTATCGTGTTTTTTTCACCTATTGAATCAGGCAAGCTTGATGGTGCTTCTGGTGGAAATATTAAAGGCTCGCCCTTATCCAGCAACTGAAGAATCGTTAAACCAACAGTCCTACCGGATTTATCATTCCCTCCTCGAATTGAAAAAGAAAGAACACTTCGCTTAGAATCAAGTCGTACATATTGTGCATATACAAAATCTTGCTCTATATTAGCCCGTAGCAACGACTCTGGGATTCCAAGCACAAAGCAATCTGGAAGCTCTCTTAGCGGAATATCTTTACAAACACTGACAGGCATGGGCAATGACATACCATCACCCCACACATTTATCTCGCCAGATTGATAAAAGTCGGGAAGAAGCAACAAACACTTCATTCTGGATGCTCCTGACTGTAGATACGAGCCAGAGCCCCATCGAATAGGCAATTAAATAAATCTTTGTCCACCATGCACATTGGAGAGACACCACTCAGAGCCGAGGAGTTGAGATCAAAAATTGACTTTGCTCTTCTCTCCATCTCTGCTACGTGTTTATTGAGTTCGCTTTCGATAAATTCTCTACGATTATCAACGCGCGATGGAATTTCTAATACTTTGTCGATTTTGTTCAGTAACAGATGTACCTTGCCCCCCGCCTTGAACTTGCTTAGATTCGCTCCAAGCCATTTAAGGTCATCTCCAATGCGTGAGTGATAGATGTCATGAAGATCTGGATCATTCAACCGTTCCATATCCACCAGATAAAAGATAAAATCTGCATCACTGCAAGCCTGAGGCCAATACCGAATTCGCTCATCAACCTCCCCGCCCACATTCACTGATCGTTTGCATCTAAGCTCAATAGTGTCAAGACCTTGAATATTACGCTTTACCGTAAACGAATCTACTTTTTCCGCCCCTCTGGTTTGGATATGTTCTTTAGGTGGATCTTTTTCGAGCAGACAGTCGTAAAAACTATTTTTTCCAGAGGCAGTAGCACCTATGACGGCAATCGTCTTTCCATTCCACCATATCACAAAATCCTTGATTGCCTCAGGGGACTTCCTTGCCTGATCTATTCCCCAATTTGCGAGCTTGGCCAACACATCAAATGCCGGTTTTGCTAAAGCAATAACGACTCCTGCAATTATTTTCTCTTTCATTCCCGCCCCTTCTTTCGTTTCTGGCATATCACTTATCTCTATTGTCTGCGTGATAATTAATGCACGCTAGGTATTATTTCACGTATTGCGATACCAAGAGTTTAATAAGAATCTTGCCACCCTGTTCCGTCGCAGTCATTACAGAATACCTTCTGACTTCCACCACAGGCAGGGCATTGCTCAGGGCATGGCCCGCCATACTCCATTGGGCAATCTGCTTCTCCACTGCCATTACAGTTGCCACACTCCTCCTTGTCATCATCGTTATCGGATGCATCAAGCTCATCATCTATACCGTCATATTTCATGAAATATCTCCATTGGTGGTACAAGCTTACGCCTGCGTCACGGGTGGCAAAAGCGTAGCTTCTTGACATCCTGTGCACGCACTTGTTAGCTAATTTTTATAGGTTGTGTTGCAATATGGGTGGGTTAGCTGACCGTTATCAGCAACACCTACTCCGCCATCTTGTTTTCGATCGATATGATCAATAGAAATAGATTTTACGTGTATATAGCCACCACATATGTTGCATCTATTTGCGCTTTTAAGTGCAGTGGTTAAGAAAACTTCCGCCTTGGTATTTTCATTAAAATCTTTTGATTGAGGCTGATCCCCTCTGAATTCGATATTTAAGTAAGGAAACGCACTCTTTAGCTTTCCACCTATTTCTACAACATCAATCTCGGCCAGTACTAATTCCATTATCTTTTCGTATACTTCTTTTAGCTGGAGATACCCTTTAATCCCGCTTCCATATTTAATGGTTACTTGATTAGTGAAATACTTATATTGAATTAAGATGGATTCTAGCTTCTGACGTATATCTGTAAACTTTTTGAAGAACTTCTTATTTTCAAAGTCTTTAATAATTTCTATCCAAGCCATAAATGCAGTAGGCTGATAGCGCCCTTTTTCACTATAAAAATATACTGCAGGATGCAACCCTAACGAAGAAGGGTGCGTAGTGGTAAACCGGCGTACAACTTTATTAACATTCTTCAAATATTGAATTGTTTCTTTTCCGTCTGCATCTTCACTTACCTCCTTCTCGGAGACATCATTTGCTAACTTCACTAAATCAAAAATAAGAGGTAGGGTTCTTGATGAATAGCCTTTACCAGCGAGTGGAAGATCAAGTGTTTTTACGGGTGTTTTCATTTCGGGAGTAAAAAGATTTTCGTTAATCTCTTTTGCCAGCCTTTCAACTTCACTTTGTATTTCAGGCGAAAATACATCCCAGTATTTATGCCCGGCACCCGATCGCAATATTGCTCGAGAAGCCATTGCGTATGGTTTTTTTCTGGCCTTTAAAAGAGAGATTTCTGTATCACTAATTGGTGTAGCTTTTTGATTGATTGTAAAAAAAGAATTTTCAGCTTTTTCAGCACTACCTGTTACCCATTGAAGCTGTAATGATAAAAATCCAAGCTTATTAGCATTGGCAAGGACTCTAGGATTCGCATTTTCAGGATCTCTAATGGCACTCATAAAACTACTATATGACCCAACTTCTCGATCTACATGGCGCCTTGTTTGATCAGCCACCTTCTTCTGCTCTGAATCTACCTCATGATTAAAGAACGACTGCGAAATAAAGCCGTCTCCATAATCACCATTAACCCAGGCAATTAGCGCACTAAGTCGGTGAGCACCATCTATCACAAACGTGTATTGACCCGCCTGCCAGAGGATAATAGAGGGTATTAGATCACCGTCTATAAAGCTTTTGACAAATGATGTTATTTTCCCCTTATCCCAATCAGATGTTTCTCTTTGAAAATCTGGCTTTCTTAGAGAAGAATAAAAAAAGCTTTCCCCTTTAACTAGCTCACTTACCTTAAGCTTGTCCGCTAAATTTTGAGCGCCCGCCCCACCGTCAACAGTGAAATCTTCTCGTTGTATTAACGCATCTAAGTTAACTTTTGCCACAATTAAAGTCCTTTATTTCCTAATTTCGCATGCCTAGATAACAGTGATTATATAGCCAGCTGAATAACCTCAATGAACGCGCCAGCGCATTCATTGGGGTTATCTAGCCGCCTAAACCAAATCTACCTCATTGATTCTATTACTAGCAAAGCAAATTTTGGCTGCCTATCCAAAATTCGTGTGCTGGCACGATTTGCCATGCCCAATAAACTGTATATAAATACACGTTAGAATTAATACAAAGAGATACCCCATAAAGCTAATGGATAGGATCCGGGCCACCTTGCGGGTAAAACGCTATAACCTTCGCACCGAGAAAACGTATTGCTACTGGATTCGCTTCTTCATTCGTTTTGACGCACTGCAGCGATGACGGGCACTGAAGTGAGGTAATGCCAGGAGTATCAAGCGCTCAGGCACGTAGCACCCCCCCCATTAAATAAGGCGATTCAATCAAACCATTGGCTTTCTCAAGATAAGATCAAACCGGTGCCAGTGATGCGTTACCAGCCCGCCCTCTCCTTCACTTTCGCGAAAAAGCTCGATCTCTAAACTGCCGCAAAGGGCTCCTACTTCTTCCTTCGAGTGAAAACTCATTGCTGGATGCTTGGCCCAATCGTGCCGATTACCGAAAAGGTGCCCGACAAATAACCCTCCCGGCTCAAGCGCTGAAAGAATCATGTTCCATAGAATGGGAAAGTGCGCTGGCTCGCAGAACGGCAGGCTTAGCCCGGCGTGGACCAGGGCAGACGATGGCAGGTCTTTCAATTCCTCGAAGCGCGAAACCATCACCGTCAAATCAGCGCCGGGCAATTCAGCTTTTAGTGTTTCAACTCGCGCAATGGCGTTGGGCGCTTTGTCGATCGCCAAGACTTTCCACCCCGACGTCAGCAGTAGCGCGGTTTCGATGCCGCCTCCACACCCTAAATCGATAGCATGGCCACTGCCTTTGGGTAAGCATTCATTTCCCAGAGCGCGGCGTAACAGCGGCGAGGCGGCTCGCGTTTGATTGGCGCGATAGAAGGCTTCCCAACCCGTTTTGTTATCAGTGGTCAATGTCAGTATTTCCTGATCGCATCACGCTGTAATGATGAGTGTTAATCGTCATAATCAATTCAAATTAACACGTAGCACCGTCGTCCGCCCCCTTGCATCTCCCTCAACCGCCACCTAGACTCGCTGAGTTGAATGCTTGACGGGGTGCCGGTGAATCCGGCTGAGATGGCGCAGGGCGTAGCAATTTTGCTGCCGAGCGCTGGTCCCGCTGAACCTGATCCGGCTAATGCGCTGCTCTTGTTACGAGCGCGCGGGTACCGGCGTAGGGATCAAGCGATGGCGCCGGCCAGCTCTCTCCCAGGATCGCTCGCCCCCTTCCGTGCCATTTCCTCGATCTTTTCGCCTGCCCTTCGGATCACTACTCCCGGAGGATGTATGGGCTACCGCTTTACTGATTTAACCACTGCCTGCCATGACGATTGGCGCGCCTACATTGAGCACGACTTTGTGCGCCAGCTGGGCAACGCCACGCTGCCAGAAGCGTCATTTCGTCACTACCTGAAGCAGGATTATCTGTTTCTGATTCACTTCGCTCGCGCCTATGCGCTGGCCGCCTACAAAAGCCCTACGCTTGCCGATTTGCGCCAGGCCCACGAAGGGTTGAAAACCATTGTGGACGTGGAACTGGGCTTGCACGTGGGCTTTTGCAGCGAGTGGGGTATTTCCGAGGAGGCACTTGCCGAGCTACAAGAAGCTCGGGCGACCATGGCCTACACCCGCTACGTGTTGGATACCGGCAACCGTGGCGACCTGCTGGATTTACACGTAGCACTTGCCCCGTGCCTAGTGGGCTATGGCGAGATTGCCAACTGGTTGAACGCACAATCCACAACCCTACGCGGCACACACAACCCGTTTGATGCCTGGATTGCGATGTACGAAAGCGAGGAGTTTCAAGCCGCCATGCAGGCCGAGCTTGAATGGCTTGACGCACGCTTGGCCGACGTCACCCCTGCCCGCTTTAATGAGCTCAGCAAAATTTTCCGCGATGCCACGCGTTTGGAAATCGACTTCTGGCAGATGGGCCTGGATCTTTCCGATTAATTCCAATAACAAGGATATAACCATGAACAAAACCGTTACCCAGAAGACAGCCCGCTTTCTAGCCGAAACCGCCCAAGTGGATGCCGCCGCGATTGCCCCACTGCCCGGTTCACGCAAGGTGTATCTTGAAGGCTCGCGCCCGGATATCCGCGTGCCGTTTCGGGAAATCAGCCTCTCGCCGACCAAAACGACCAGCGTAGATGAACAGAACCCGCCGCTGCTGGTGTACGACACCTCTGGCCCCTACACCGACCCCAACGCCCAGATTGATCTACGCCGTGGGCTTCCCGCGCTTCGCCGGGCGTGGATTGAGGAGCGTGGCGACACCGAGTTTTTAGAAGGCCATACGTCTGAATACGGCAAACGCCGCGCTAACGACCCCATGCTGGCCCAGCTGCGCTTTGATTTGAACCGCACGCCGCGTCGGGCAAAGGAAGGCAAGAACGTTACCCAGCTGCACTATGCCCGCCAAGGGATTATCACGCCGGAAATGGAGTTTATCGCCCTGCGCGAGAACCAGCGCCGCCAAGCGCTCTCTGCAAAGTACTCAGGCGATGCCGAGGTGGAGCGAATCCTGGGCCACCAGCATCGCGGCCAGAGCTTCGGCGCCAGCATTCCGGAGGAGATTACGCCGGAGTTCGTGCGCGATGAAGTCGCTCGCGGGCGGGCGATTATTCCTAATAACATCAATCACCCCGAAAGCGAGCCGATGATTATCGGGCGTAACTTTCTGGTCAAGATTAACGGCAACCTGGGCAACTCGGCCGTCACCTCGTCGATTGAAGAAGAAGTCGACAAAATGACCTGGGGGATTCGCTGGGGCGCGGATACCATCATGGATCTCTCCACCGGGCAGAACATTCATGAAACTCGCGAATGGATTTTGCGTAATTCGCCAGTACCTATCGGTACAGTGCCTATCTACCAAGCGCTGGAGAAGGTCAACGGCGTGGCAGAGAATCTGACTTGGGAGGTGTTTCGCGATACGTTGATAGAGCAGGCCGAACAGGGTGTGGATTACTTCACCATTCACGCAGGCGTTTTGCTGCGCTATGTGCCGCTTACCGCCAACCGGGTGACGGGCATCGTCTCTCGCGGCGGTTCGATTATGGCCAAATGGTGTTTGTATCATCATCAGGAGAGCTTTCTGTATACCCACTTCGAGGAGATCTGCGAGATCTGCAAGCAGTACGATGTGGCATTTTCGCTGGGTGACGGCCTGCGCCCTGGCTCTATCGCCGATGCCAACGACGAAGCGCAGATGGCCGAGCTTAAAACCCTGGGCGAGCTGACCCACATTGCCTGGAAGCACGACGTGCAGGTAATGATTGAAGGGCCCGGTCACGTGCCCATGCACCTTGTGAAGGAGAACATGGACAAGCAGTTGGAGTACTGCGATGAAGCGCCCTTCTACACACTCGGCCCGTTGGTCACGGATATCGCACCAGGCTACGACCATATTACCTCGGGCATTGGGGCCGCGATGATCGGCTGGTTTGGTTGTGCCATGCTCTGCTACGTCACGCCGAAAGAGCACCTGGGCCTGCCCAATAAAGATGACGTAAAGACCGGTATTATTACCTACAAGATTGCGGCCCACGCGGCGGATCTCGCCAAGGGCCACCCGGCAGCACAGCGGCGTGACAATGCGCTTTCCAAGGCACGATTTGAATTCCGCTGGGAAGATCAGTTCAACCTGGGGCTAGACCCAGACACCGCGCGGGAATTCCATGACGAAACTCTGCCCAAGGATTCCGCGAAGGTCGCCCATTTTTGCTCCATGTGTGGGCCGAAGTTCTGCTCGATGAAGATTAGCCAGGAAGTACGCGACACCTACCGCGACCGCACGCCAGAAAGCACTAACGACGCGGAGTCGGTTAAGCGCGGTATGGAAGAGCAGGCGGAGAAGTTTCGCCAAACGGGAAGCCAGCTGTATCAGGAAGTGTAAAACGGTTTGAAAACGAAAAACATAAACGCAAACAGGGGCCTAAGGGCCCCTGTTGTCGACGTGTTACGCTAACGTGCGTAGCAAGGCTATTTTTTCTTGAGGCTCTCTTTCACCTCGCCTTTACCTTTTTGAGCTTCGCCTTTAGCCTGCTGCATTTTGCCTTTGGCTTCCGTTTTTTCGCTGCCCGTTACTTTGCCAGCCGCTTCTTTCACTTTACCAGCGGCTTTGTTAGCGGCGCCTTTTACTTTATCGTCTTTTCCACTCATGACATACACCTCTAATCCGTTAGTAGGAAACACGCTGGAGGGAAGAACATATTGCCCTTCACATCACAGCTGCCTTATTAGAGTAGCCTTTGTTAAAAAAGTTACCTCACTTTCTTTCTGGTAGTCGCGTAGGCTCCCAAAGATTGAGCACATAATGCAGGCAAGCCATAAACAGCAGCGTTACTACCAGCGCCACGCTCATGGATGAAAAACGGTACAGGGCGCTATAGACAAGGTCCTGATTCGGTCCTAATGATTGCCCAAACAGAATGCCTAAAGTGGTCATCCCGCCAAACCCGATGCCGGAACCGCCACCTTCAAGTATGTGTTCGCGCCCAAACAGCAATAGCCCCAACCAATAAAGCACAATCGCCAGCAGGAAGTGATTGCTTTGTGTGTAAAGCAGAAGCTGCATTATCAGCGCCAGATTACATCCCAATAGCGTGCCGATGGCGCGTTTGCGAGCGGATACGCGTGCACCGGCATAGCCCATCGCGAACAGTACCAGAATGGTCGCCATTTGTGCCGAGAGCGACCCCTGCAGGTCAAGCACCTGAAAAACGACAAAGGAAAGTGTCGCGGTAATGCCGCCCATCAGCGTTTCATGGCGCATCTGCGCTTTAGTCTTGGTGCTTTTGGGCGGCGGTTGGCGGGGCTCAACGTCGGGGAAAAGTGTGTACATCAGCATGGCGATGAACACAGCGAGCACACTGGCCACAAAATTGGAGGCCAACAAATCAGCTAGATCGACGCTGGGGTAGCTCGCAAAATGCAGCAGAATGCTTAAGGTTAATACGCCATTGGCCCCAAACAGAAACAGCGGGCCTTTTGCCATCAGGCTAAACCGAAACAGGAACATACCCAACACGACCAGCGTCATCACCACCGGCATATGTTTGAGCAGGCCGACCACCAGGCTGACTTCCAGCGCATTCACCGATACGTTACCTAAAAACTGGCGAATAATGCTGATATTCAGAATGGGCACCATACCCAGCAAAAACATCGGAAAAACGGTAAAGAAAACACCGTAGTTCCAACCCATTAACTGACTGATGATAAACCCGAGTGTGCCACCACCGGCCACCCGCAAACACTGGCGCAGGGCATTCTCACTCAAGCGATGATAGCCAGGCGCTTCAGGGCCAGCACCGCTACGGCGAGGCGTGCGTTTAAAAAAGCCGTGCAGCGCGCGATTGATTGACCACGCGCTGGCATCAGCCTGTTTTGTATCAGCGGGCCCTGCATTAGTAGACCCCGCACTAATAGACATAATGTAGCCAGCTGATCAGATGCGTTTGTAGCCATGCAAAGGGATGCGCCAGCGCATGTTCCCCCGGTAGCAGTTGCACCGTTGCCCGGGCGCCGCTTGGCAGCAGCGCAGCAATGGGTTCGTTGAGGACAATATGAATACGCAAGCGCTGCGCATCGCGCACCCAGCGGTCAGAGGTAGGAATATCCGCCAGTTGCCCATCAGCGGTCAGTTGCCCTTCCCGCACGCCAGCATCAAAAGCACTGACCTGCCCTTCAAAGATATGCCCTGGCATGGCATCGAAGATCACCGCAGCCGAGTCGCTGGGCAGTACGTGGCGTAGGCTTTTTTCACGGAAGTCGGCAACGATATCCATCTTCTGAGTCACCAGTGCGATCACTGGCTGCCCCGCCTGAACATAGTCGCCCACCTGAAGCTGCAAGTTCGTCACCTGGCCTGACTCTGCCGCCCGCACTTCGGTACGTTCGACGTCCAACTGCGCTTTCTTAAGTGCGTTGTCGGCTTGGCGCAAGCGCAGGTTGGTATTTCCGTCCTCGCCTAGCTGTACTTCCAGGCTCTGTATCTTCGCCTCGGCGGAAGCCACTTCTGCCAGGGCGGTATGCTCAGCCGCTACCTGCTGCTCGTACTGCTGGCGTGAAATATTCTGCCGCCCCACCAGGGCTTCGCCACGGCGCCGCTCGCTGCTGCGCTCCTCAGCAGTTGCCTGGGCAGAGGCCAGCACCGCCCGTGCGGCGGCAAGCTCCGCTTCAAGGCGCGTGTTTTCGCGCTCAGCCTGCTCACGGTTTAGCCGCGCTTGATCAAGGGCAAGCTGAAAGGGCTCGGGGTCCAGACGAAACAGCACATCGCCTTTGGCAACCTGTTGATGGTCACGCACGGTCACTTCTTTCACTGGCGCGCTGAGCTCTGGTGCCACACGGGCAACCGGGCGCATTACCCTGGCCTCGGGCGTCATGGGCATGAAGCTGTCAGCTATCAAGAAATAGATAAACAGCAGTGCAAAGGCAGCCAGCGCCACCTTCACCCAGCGGGCGAATTTTTGATCAGGGGACATGGAGTTTTACTCTTTGTTTTGCGCGCCTTCTACGTACGCGCAGAGCGCTTGTGGCCAGCGGATGCTTAATAGAATAGCGCATTTTAGCAAATGATTAGCAAGCTAACAATGAGCCACCCTTCTGCTTTATTAGCGTTATTTAGCAGTGCCCTTGGCTACCTACAGAAAAAATCCATAAAAAACCCCAGAGCCAAAAGGCCCTGGGGTTGGATAAACCACTAACGCGTTTTAAGCGTTAATCATTAAAAACGGTATTTTAAGCCCACGCTTGCCGCATCGAAATCGTAGGCAGACTTGTCCAGATAGCGCATGTAATCAGCGCTGATGGCCAGATTGTTGGCGACATCAATTTCACCGCCCGCGCCATAGGAGAAACCGCTTTCACTGTCGTGGTCGAAATCCACTTCAGTGACACCGATCAGACCATACAGGCGTGCATTGGGGGTAATAGGCGCGATGCCTTTTGCGTAAGCACCTACCAGGTAATCCAGCTTGGTATCACCATCGGAGCCACCAGTACCCAGATGCCCTTCGAGCGCGAAGTAATCATTGAACTGCGCACCACCGCGCAAACGCAGGCCTACGTCGTTACGTGAGGAACCGCGGTCAGGATCAAGGTTCCAAAACATGGCGTCGCCCGCCACGTAACCTTCAGGGTGACCAAATGATTGCTGTGCCTGGGCTGATGCAGCGAATGCACCCGCGCCGACCAAGAGTGCCGCAGAAGTGAGTGATAATACGGTCATCTTCATCGTCATGTACCTCCGTTAAAAAACAGTGTTTCCTTACACAACTTCATTGTGGTACATGTCCGAAAAGAACGCAACGTTTACCGCCCTTTGGATAGGCTAAGTGCGACAATACCACCCACCACGACCGCCCCACCCAATAACTGGCCAGGGCTTAGCGTTTGCCCTAATACGAAATAACCGATCACCAAAGAGGCGACAGGTTCGATATTCATGACCGGGGCGTTGCGGGCCATATCCAGGCGCGGCACAAAAATAAACAGTGTCGAGAACGCGGTGGCGTAAAGCAGCGCCAAAAGCCCCAACCCCACCCACCCTTGGCTATTGTCAGGTAGGCTCATACCACCTGGCACGACACCTAAAGCCCCACCGATTACCATGGCGAAAAACACGGTTTGCATGGTTAAAAGACTGCGCAGTGTGCTGCCTACCTGGGATAAACGGTGCTCGGTAACCCATAGCGCGCAGGCGAAAACGAATGCGGCCAGCAACCCAAATCCGATGCCGGCGACCCATTCAGGCCCCATACTGTCAGCACTGGAAAGCCACGCAGGAATATCCAGCACGACCAACAGCCCGATTAAAATGGTCCCCATAATAAGGCAACTGCGAAGCGACGGACGCGGCCCGCCCAGCGCCCAACTCAATAGTGCTAACTGAATGGGGAAGGTATTGACCAACAGTAGCGCAATAACAACAGGAAGCCGCGCAACCGCTGAATAAAGGCTGACACTTTGAATGGTGATAAGAAGGCCTACCACCAGTTGCCAGGGCCAGGTGCCCGAAGGCAGCCAGAAGCGTTTCTTCTGAACGATCACAAGGGCGAGCAGGATCAAACAGGCTACCCCGGAACGCGTTAATACGGCCAGCAGTAACCCTGTACCGTTATCAAAGGCAAGCCTGGCCGATACATGGTTGGCAGCGAACATGGTGCCAACGGTCATTAGCAGCAAAATGGCTAAGTGGCGCGGCAGGTGGTTGGGTAACGACGACGTAGACATAGGCTCCAGGCAGCAAAAGAACGTTAACCGTCAAGCATGCCCGGATTTGAGTCGAATGGCTAAACAAATATCCGCCTACGTTAATGCCCCTTGCCGCCTGTCACACTAACGTACAAACTAAACCTTTACTCTTTTGGTAGATTCTTTATGAATGCACCGGTGCTGGTTATTAATTGTGGTTCATCCTCTATTAAATACGCACTGATCGATCCGGCCCCTGATGCCCCGCGCTTAGCAGGCTTGGCAGAGCGCTTAGGCAGCGCCGATGCCCGCTTAAAAGGAATAAATAGCGCGGGGGGAAGCTTTAGCCATGCACTCCCCAATGCTGACCATACTCAAGTGCTCAACGCCATTTTAAACAGCCTGGAAGGACGCATTCCGGGCGCTATTGGGCATCGCATTGTTCATGGCGGAGAGAAGTTTACTCAGGCCGCTTTGATTGATAGTGATGTTATCAGTGCGATTAAGGCCACCGCCGCGTTGGCACCTCTGCATAACCCTGCCAACCTGGCAGGCATCAGCGCTACCCAAAAGATATTTCCAGCACTACCTCAGGTTGCGGTATTCGATACCGCGTTTCACCAAACCCTCCCAGTAAAAGCTTACCGCTATGCCCTGCCAGAGAACCTCTACGCTGAGCACGGCATTCGTCGCTACGGATTCCATGGCACTAGCCACGCCTTTGTTAGCCAGCGGGCTGCCGAGCTTAGCCCGCGCGGTGCGGGTGGTTGGCTAACGGCTCACTTGGGCAACGGCTGCTCAACCGCAGCGGTTTGGAATAACCGAAGCCTGGACACCAGCATGGGCCTTACCCCACTGGAAGGCCTGGTGATGGGCACGCGCAGCGGCGATGTCGACCCAGGCTTGCACGCCCACCTACACCGTCAGTTAGGCTGGTCGCTGGACAAGATTGATGACGTGCTGAATAAGCAAAGCGGGCTATTGGGGCTTTCTGGCTTAACCAACGATATGCGCGAAGTAGAGGAAGCAGCAGAGCAGGGTCATGCAAGAGCCATGCTGGCGCTGGATGTATTTTGCTACCGCATTGCCAAGTCGCTTGCTGCTCTCTCTTGCGCACTGCCGACGCTTGATGGCGTCATTTTTACCGGTGGCATCGGCGAGAACTCTCCTCTTGTACGCAGCCGCGTTATCAGCCTGCTGCCTCACTTTGGCTTTGCCCTTGATGAGGCGAGCAATGACGTGATGATTCGCGGTAAAGAGGGCAAGCTGGACAGGGCAAATCACCAGGGTCCCGAAGCCTGGGTCATTCCTACCGACGAAGAAGGCCGTATCGCGATGGAAACACGTCAATGCCTGGAGGCCCAAGCATGAGCTCGTCCCCCTCTCAACCTCAAGCCATTCTTCTGGTGCCCACAAGCATGGGGGCCGGATTAACCTCAGCCTGTTTAGGCTTGATTCAGGCGCTCGACACCATTGGCCTTAAAGCCGGGTTTTTGAAGCCGTTTATGCAAAAAGAGCTGAACGGCCCGGGCCTTGATCGCTCAACGGCACTGGTGTCTCGCACGCTCAACCTGCGCCCGCCTTCGCCGATCTCACAAGCCCGGCTGGAGCGCCTGCTGCGCGATGACCAAACCGATGAGCTAATGGAAAATGTGGTCGAGCTTTATGAGCAGGTAATGCAACAGGCTGAGCGGGACGGTAATGCGCTGGATTTAGTCGTAGTGGAAGGCGTAGTGCCTACCCAGTACACCACGTACGCGACGCAAACCAATGCTCAACTGGCGCATGCACTTAATGCCCGAATCATTCTGGTTGGCACCGGGGATTTAAACGAGCCACAGGCACTTGCTGAAGAGCTGGATATGCACGCCAGAAGCTTTGGCGGGGTTAGCTCGACCCGCACGTTGGGCGGCATCCTGATGCGCATGAAGAACCTGCCTTACGGCCAGGAAGATGACCTTTCGGCAGCGCCGGGCACCATTAAACCGCAGCTTGAAGAGTCGGTGCTTAACGAGCTTCGCGGCTATTCACCGTCACTAGCCACCGACAGTTTTCACCTAATCGGCATCGTGCCTTACAGCAAAACCCTCAATGCGCCCCGCACGCTGGACGTGGCACGGGCACTAAGTGCCAAGGTGCTGAATGAAGGCGATGCGGCAAGCCGCCGGGTAATGTCGACAAGCCTGTGTGCGCGTAGCGCGGCGAATGCGCTGCATATCTTTACACCCGGCAGTCTGGTGGTGGCGTCTGGCGACCGTGACGACGTCGTGCTGGCGTCCGCCCTCGCTACCATGAACGGCACTCAGTTGGCGGGCATATTGCTGACCAACGGTTTTTTGCCTAACGACAATATGATTGAGATGTGTCGCCCAGCGCTTAGAACCGGCCTGCCCGTGCTGGCGGTTGAAACCGACAGCCTGACCACGGCTCAAAACTTGAGCCAGCTTAGCAGTGAAATCCCCGTTGATGATTTCGAGCGTGCCGAGCAGGTGGCGCGCTTTGTCGCTGCCCATATCGACCTTGAATGGCTAAAAGATAAGTTAAGCCACGGCTATGCACGGCGCTTATCTCCTTCGGCGTTTCGCTATCAGTTGGTTAAACAGGCTCAGCACGCAAAAAAACGAATCGTACTGCCGGAAGGCGACGAGCCCCGCACGGTGGAGGCAGCGATTATTTGTCAGCGGCGCGGCATTGCCAACTGCGTGCTGTTGGGCAGTCGTGAAAACATCGAGGAAGTGGCGCGTAACCGCGGTTTAGCACTGCCTGACGAGTTGACGATTATCGACCCCGAAAGCACGCGTGCCCACTATATCGCGCCCATGGTAGAACGTCGGCGTGGCAAGCTTAACGAACTCACCGCTGAGGCCCAGCTACAGGATAACGTGGTGCTTGGCACCATGATGCTCCAGCTGGATGAAGTCGATGGCCTTGTCTCGGGTGCTATCCACACCACCGCTAACACCGTGCGCCCGGCGTTTCAGCTGATAAAGACCGCGCCAGAATATAGCCAGGTATCGTCAATCTTCTTTATGCTGCTGCCAGAGCAGGTAGTGGTGTATGGCGATTGTGCGGTGAACCCGGACCCGGATGCCGAAACGCTGGCTGAAATAGCCCTGCAAAGCGCCCGCTCCGCAGAAGCGTTTGGCATTGAGCCGCGCGTGGCCATGATCAGCTACTCAACGGGAGATTCAGGCACCGGCGCGGATGTCGATAAAGTGCGTGAAGCTACGCGCATCGCCAAAGAGCGTGCCCCGCACTTATTGATCGATGGCCCGCTTCAGTACGATGCAGCCGCCATTGAGAGCGTGGGTAAGCAGAAAGCGCCAGATTCGCCCGTAGCGGGCCGCGCCACCGTCTTTGTATTCCCGGACCTGAACACCGGCAACACGACCTACAAAGCGGTGCAGCGTAGTGCCCGCGTAGTCAGCGTCGGCCCCATGCTGCAAGGCTTAAACAAACCGGTGAATGACCTTTCCCGAGGCTCGCTGGTGGATGATATCGTCTACACCATCGCGCTGACCGCTATTCAGGCAAGCCAGCGAGAAGCGTAAACCCGTCATCGCACCTGATAAGCTTCGCAGGTGCGATCAATGGTAAGTAAGCTTTAAGACAAGAAAAAGCCCCGGGCAGTTTAACTACCCGGGGCTTTTCTAATTCAACCACTTAGCGGTGTGGGTCAATCACGCCCACATTATTGGCACCATGGATTCCAACACAATCACCAGGCTCATCGCGGTGATGGTCAAAATCGAGACGCCAAATACGCGTTTGGCCCAGCGTACATCATCATCCAGCCGGTAGCCGCAAATCGCCAGGTAGAGCCAGTAGCCCCCCATGGTCAGTGCGACGCACAGGTAGCCAGTACCTGCCTTACTCGCCAGCACCAAAGCCAATGAGGCGGGAATAAACGCCACAATGTAGCCAAGGATGTGATGCTTTGCGCGCTTGATCCCGTGAACAACAGGCAGAACGGGAATCGAAGCGCGCTGGTAATCGGCATAGCGGAAAATCGCAATGGCATAGGAGTGCGGCATCTGCCAGAGGCAGAAGATCAACAGCAGAACCATCGCCCCACTGTCAAAGGTACCCGTCACGGCGCAGTACCCAATCACGGGCGGCATAGCGCCTGACAGGCTGCCTACTACCGTGCCGTATTCGGAGTTGCGCTTCATATAGAGGCTATACACCCCCACATACACGCCCCATCCGATAACAGCCAAGGCCACCGTCAACCCGTTGGTGCCCAATGCCAGGCAGACCACACCACTGATACCCAGAAACGCCGACAAGCCCAATGCTTGCGTGATAGAGACGCTTCCCCTAACCAGAGGACGATGGCGCGTGCGCGCCATCAGAGCATCAATATCCCTATCAATCACGTTGTTACAGGCACAGCCTGAGGCGATCACTAACGCGATCCCCAACATGACCGAAGCAAACGTCACCAGATCGAATTCACCGTGCGCGGCTAGAAAGTAGCCGCCAAGGGCGGCAATGAGATTGCCGCCAATGATTCCTGGTTTGGTTAGCTCAAGCAGATCGTGCCACCGATTGGGCATGCTGGTTAGCCGATCATCATGTTGAGATGTAGATGCTGCATGATCCACAGCGAACCTCCTACCACTAGGCCGAGAATCAGCACCGTAAAGACGAAGGAAAGCATGTTCCAGCCATCTTCAGTCTTGAAGTCCAAGTGCATGAACATCACAAGCTGAACCAGCACCTGCAAAACGGCCGTCACAGTGATGATTCCCACGTTCACGGGTAAGCTGAACGAACCCAGCATAACCGCGCCAAATGGAATGACAGTCAGGACTAACGACAGCACAAGACCCGTTACATAGGACTTTACGGTGCCGTGACCGGACGGTTGGCTAGAAGAACTCATACCAGCACTCCCATCAAGTAGACGAAGGAGAAGACACAGATCCAGACGATATCCAGGAAGTGCCAGAACAAGCTCAAGCACAGGATACGCGGACGCGTTTTATCATTCAGGCCCTTGGTCGACAACTGAACCAGCATGACCAGAATCCAGATCATACCGAAGGTCACGTGCAGACCGTGGGTACCTACCAGTGTAAAGAACGCTGACAGGAAGGCGCTGCGGTCTGGGCCGAAACCTTCATGGATCAGGTGATAGAATTCATAGATCTCCATCCCCAGGAACATCAGGCCCAGCACGAACGTAATGCCCAGCCACATTTTCACCTGGCCGACGCGATTGGCATTCATTGCCAGAACGCCCATGCCGAAGGTGAAACTACTGATCAGCAGTGCAAAGGTGCCGAAGAGAATCAAAGGTAGTTCAAAAATATCCGCGCCGGTCGGCCCACCTGCCGTGCCCCTCATGAGCACGGCGTAGGTGGCGAATAGTGTTCCGAAGATCACTAAGTCGCTCATTAGGTAGACCCAGAAACCAAATACCTTGGTAGGACCGGCATCGTGGTGCTCATGCTCTTCAGCATGGGCATCGTGATGTAGGGATTCAGTAGCCATTACGCCTGGGCCTCCACACGTTGTTGATGAGCACGTTCGATTCGCTCGACCTCTGCAGCAGGCACGTAGTAATCGATATCGTCGTTAGATACCCGCATCAGGAAGCTCACCAGCATGCCGATTGCACTGAACCCAGCCAGCCACCAGATGTGCCATACCATGGCGAAACCAAAGATCATCGCAAAGACACTGATGACGGGGCCGGCCACCGTGTTCCTCGGCATATGGATATCCGTGTAAGGCGCATCGTTCAACTGCTCGTTGCCACGCTGCTTTTGTGACCAGAAGCTGTCGATATCACCAACGACGGGCAGGCGCGCAAAGTTGTAGAACGGAGGCGGTGAAGAGGTTGCCCACTCCAGCGTACGGGCATCCCATGGGTCGCCGGTCACATCAGCATACTTATCGCGGTTACGCACGCTTACGTAGAACTGAATGAGCGTACAAGCGATACCCGCAGCAATCAGCAGTGCACCGACCAAGGCAACGATAAACCAGGGCTGCCATTCAGCGTTCGGGTAAGAGTTCATGCGGCGCACAGCACCGTAGAAGCTCAGTACGTATAGCGGCATGAAGGCCACGTAGAAACCTGACACCCAGAACCAGAACGAGCGCTTGCCCCACTTCTCGTCAAGCGTGAAGCCAAAGGCTTTCGGGAACCAGTAGGTCAGACCCGCCATCATGCCGAAGACCACGCCACCAACGATAACGTTATGGAAGTGGGCAATAACGAACAGACTGTTGTGCAGCACGAAGTTTGCCGCCGGCAGCGCCAGCATAACGCCTGTCATACCACCGAGGACGAAGGTGATAATAAAACCCAGCGTCCAGAGGGTCGGCGAGGTCATTTCCAAGCGTCCACGGAAGATAGTGAACAGCCAGTTAAAGACTTTCACCCCAGTCGGTATGGCGATGATCATTGTCATGATGCCGAAGAAGGCATTGACGTTGGCACCTGCGCCCATGGTAAAGAAGTGGTGCAACCAAACGATGAATGACAGGATCGTGATCGCGATCGTTGCCCATACCATGGTGTGGTAACCGAACAGACGCTTGCGTGCAAAGGTCGCGATAACTTCTGAAAACACACCGAAGGCCGGCAGAATCAGAATATAAACCTCAGGGTGACCCCACGCCCAGATAAGGTTGACGTACATCATCATGTTGCCGCCCATATCGTTCGTGAAGAAATTCATCCCCAGGTAACGATCCAGCGTCAGCATGGCAATAGTAGCGGTCAAAATCGGGAAAGAGGCAATGATCAGTACGTTGGCGCACAGCGACGTCCAGGTAAAGATCGGCATGCGGAACATGGTCATGCCCTTGGTACGCATTTTCAGGATAGTAACGAAGAAGTTAATACCCGTTAACGTGGTACCTATCCCGGATATCTGCAACGCCCATATCCAGTAATCGACCCCTACCCCGGGGCTGTACTCTATCCCCGATAACGGCGCATAAGCCAACCAACCAGTGGTAGCGAACTCACCCACGAACAGAGAAATGTTAACCAGTAGAGCAGAAACCGCGAACAGCCAGAAACTCAGGTTGTTCAGGAACGGGAACGCAACATCGCGCGCACCGATCTGCAACGGAACAACCAGGTTCATCAGGCCGATAACCATAGGCATGGCCACGAAGAAGATCATGATAACGCCGTGGGCGGTAAAGATCTGGTCGTAGTGGTCAGGCGGCAAAATGCCTGTCGAACCGCCTGCGGCTATCGCCTGCTGTACACGCATCATCAGGGCATCAGCAAAACCGCGCAGCAGCATGATAAGCGCCACGATGAAATACATGATACCGAGCTTTTTATGGTCAACGGAGGTGAACCACTCGTTCCATAGCCAGCCCCACTTACGGAAATAGGTCAACGCGCCTAACAACGCCGCGCCGCCTAGAATCCCCACGAGACCCGCAAGAACCAGAATGGGTTCGTGAAGGGGAATTGCTTCTAGGGTTAATTTACCGAACACGGTTACTCTCCCGCCTCATTGCTCACAGGTTGGCCTTCTTCAGCCTCGCCACTCGCTTGGTTGTCGGTCGTTTGATAGGCTTCATTGCTATCGATAGCTGGTGCGCGGGGCGCATCTTGAGTGTCGGTTTCAGGATCGCTGCCAGTATGGAAGCTGGAGACCAGACGCTCATAGAACTCAGGTGTAACACTTGCGAAGTACTCAACGGGGTTGAACGAAGAGCGCTCAGCCAATTGTGAGTAGCCTTCTGGGTAGGTCAGCGTTTGTGGTGACTGCCGAACCTCTTCTACCCACGCATCAAAGTCTTCATCTGATGTCGCGTGAGCATCGAAGATCATTCCAGAGAAACCTGCACCGCTATAGTTGGTCGAACGACCGCTATAGGTACCGATCTCATTAGCTTCGAGATAAACGTCATTATCCATTCCTGCCATGGCATAAATCTGGCTGCCTAGTCGAGGAATGAAAAAAGAGTTCATCACCGAACCGGAGCTCACTCGGAAACGGACGGGCGTATCAACCGGGAATGCCACTTCATTTACCGTTGCAATACCTTGCTCGGGATAAATGAACAGCCATTTCCAATCAAGTGCCACGGCCTGGATTTCAAGCTCAGGAGTATCACTTTCAAGTGCGCGATGGGGGTCAAGGTCGTGTGAACTTTTCCAGGTAATTACGCCCAAAATAGCGACGATTACGACAGGAACCAGCCAAACAATGGCCTCGATCCAGTTGGAGTGCGCCCAATCAGGTAGGTATTCAGCCATCGTATTGCTACGGCGATAGTACCAGCCAAACACTATCGTCATAACAATAACGGGGATGACCACGATCAGCATCAAGCCAAATGAACTCAGGATCAGTGAACGCTGGGTTTCACCAACGACACCTTTTGGGTCCATTAAGGCCGAGCTACAGCCTGCAAGCAGCAAGCATAGCGCAATGAGCACCAGAGTGCCTGACCTGCGCCAGTAGGAAGGTTGTTGCATGGTGCGATCTCGTCAGAGTTGCGTTACAAAACTAGCCGTCAAACAGCAAGCCAAACGATATGCCATATGTCAGCTAACTAACACCCCATACCCTTCCCAAAACACTCTGCCAGAGGTACTGCCTGTGCTCCGGGAAAAATATGCGCTACCGGGATTGGAAGCAGGTAGCGGATTGAACCGACATCCTAACATGAAGGAGGCCCGCTCTAACCGACGTATCTTCCTTTGATCCAAGCAACGAATCAAAGCGACGATTTGACGCACCTGGCCGTAACTTCCTAACACGATTGCTCAAAAGAAGATGGAACAGGAAGGTGGGTAAGCACACGCCCCGTAAAATGGGTAAATAACGCGGGCGCAGCGCCCTCATTAGTCACAACAATGTCAAAATCGTTCAATGACGCGAAATAGGCGGGGCGAATCATGCCGATTTTACTCGCGTCGATCACTAATAAGCGCTGCGAAGCACAGGCAATAGCCGCCTGCTTGGGGGCTACTTCATGAAAGTGAAAACAGCTAACGCCACGCGTGCAATCAACCCCAGCAGCTGAAATAAATGCCTTATTGATACCGATACGCTCAATGGCAGCGCGCATATCATCGCTGCCAAACGATTGTGATGACGCATAAAACAGCCCGCCCAATAGCACCAAACGCACATTGGGTAGAGCCGACACCGCCGTGGCGACATTTAACGCATAGGTCACCACCGTTAGCTCATGAAAATTCCCCAGCTGCCCCAAAAGAGGCACCAGCGTTGAGCCGCAATCAATAAATAGCGTATCGCCCTCTTCAATAAAGCTTGCGGCCCGCTTGCAGAGCAAGTGCTTTAACGGATAGTCGTTGGCTTGCTGCTCCGCCAAATCGTACGCAGGAGTGCTACTTGGGTAACTTGCCATTACCAACCTTCCGCCCAGCAGCGCTAACGCAGAAGGCTGCGTTGAAAGGTCGCGGCGTATGGTCATTTCTGAAACACCGCATAAACTAGCGGCGTCACGTAAATGCAACGTACCACCACCGGCAAGCGTTTCCTGAAGCAATGCCAACCGTTGGGCGCTACGGTCGTTCATACCAGACGTCTCCTCAATACCGTTATTATTCACTTTATAATATGTCGTGTATGGCTCGTGCCATGACCACTGTTATCCAACGGCGTACTTATATCCAACGGCGTACTTAGCCTATGGCCGTGACGTTAAAGCCACAAGCTTAACGTCTGGAACATGCAAGCCTGGCCTTAGACGTTCGGTTAACTCCATGCCTTCCTGCGACACCCCGATAGAGGCATCCAAGAAGCGGTGGTTTGAGTTTATTGCAAATGGGCGTTAAAAAAATAACATGCAATGTTATAATTATAACATTTTCGCCAGCCCACATAATTCTAACGACGGCCAAACTGTGGCAATCCCTCTTGAGGCTTACATGACTGCTCCGATCTCAATGCGTACTTTTTCATTCACTACCAGCGTTGGCGTTTTAGCCGCTGGCTTGGCACTGGCAACACCAGCAATAGCTGCCGATGCGCCGCACCAACCGACGACACCTCTTTGGTCCTTTGCCAATGTCTCGGTTAACTACCTCGACTGGTCTAACGGTACCGAACGTCGCACGGCCTCCAACGCGGCAAAAAGCGACTTCACCTACGTAGAGATAGAAGGCGGTGCGGGCTTTAGCTGGGGCGAGTTCTACGGTTTCTTTGATTTCGAAAACCCGACCAACGACCGGTTCGATGAATCAAGCGGCGGTAAAGATAACTTCCGCACGGCAGGCAAGGTAACGTCACACATTTATCTGGGGGATACCCCGCTGTCGCTCTACGCTCACGTGTACGACTTCCGTGACTACGGCTATAACAGCCGCGAACAAGACCAAATCCTGGGCCTGGGCTACCGCACAACATTCGCCAACGGCTTATGGTTTAAACCCTTTATTGGCGCAGCACGCGTTCAGAGCGAAAGCTATACTGGCATGAATGGCTACATGGCGGGCTGGGTCGCGGGCTATGACTTCGCCGCCCTTAATCAAAACTTCAGCGTCACCAACTGGCACGAGCAAACGTTTGGCCGCGACAGTGACTACCTGGAACAGAACTATGTAGATGGCAAAGCCGGAAGCGTAGGCACCAACGGTGCGCTGAGCCTTTGGTGGCACCCCAGCGATTTGATCACAACGGGCGTTCAGTATCGCTACTCGGAGAATAAGCTCGGCACGCCGAATGCTTATCAAAACGCGATGATTTACTCTGTCAAGCTCAACATACTTTAAACAGGCTCAACTTAACTTTAAACGAGCCCCCCTAGCGGACTCAAAGGATTCCCATATGACACTCCTTATGAGCTTGGTTGGCATGGTCACTCTGGTGGCCATCGCTCTGATTTTTTCTTACGACCGTAAGTCAATTCGCTTGCGTACCGTGCTGGGCGCTTTTGGTATCCAGGCAGCCATCGGGGCGTTTGTCCTCTATGTGCCGTTTGGACAAACCTTTTTGCAAACCATTTCCATGGGAGTAAGCCAGGTACTGGTTTATGCCAACGACGGTATTGGCTTTCTGTTTGGTGGTCTGGCTGATGTTGATAATGTTGGCTTTATCTTCGCGATCAAGGTCCTGCCGGTCATTATCTTCTTCTCCTCGCTGATCGCCGTGCTTTACTACATGGGCATCATGCAGTGGGTGATTCGTATTCTGGGTGGCGGGCTGCAAAAAGCACTCGGCACATCGCGTACGGAGTCGCTTTCTGCGACAGCCAATATCTTCGTAGGCCAAACCGAAGCGCCGCTGGTGGTACGTCCGTTTATTGCTCGCATGACGCCCTCGCAGCTGTTTGCCGTTATGTGTGGCGGCCTTGCTTCAGTAGCGGGTTCAGTACTTGCCGGTTACGCACAGCTGGGCATTCCCATGGAGTATCTGGTTGCTGCGTCGTTTATGGCAGCCCCGGGTGGTCTGCTTTTCGCCAAGTTGATCATGCCGGAAACCCAGGATGCGACTGACAGCGACAGCATCTCTAAAGTCGAGGAAGAGCTTCAAGAGCAGGAAAACAAACCCGCCAACGTGCTGGATGCTGCGGCCTCGGGCGCCACCTCTGGCCTGATGCTGGCGGCCAATGTTGGCGCCATGCTGCTGGCCTTTATTGCCTTGATCGCACTGATCAACGGCATTTTAGGAGGCGTTGGCGGCTGGTTTGGATTTGAGTCGCTGAGCCTTGAAATGATCCTGGGCTGGCTGTTTGCCCCGCTGGCTTTCATGCTGGGCGTGCCATGGGCTGAAGCCACCGTTGCTGGCTCCTTTATTGGCCAGAAGCTAGTGGTTAATGAGTTCGTCGCCTTTATTAACCTGGCCCCCTACATTGATGGGGAGCAGGTGGTTGCCGCGACGGGTCAATTAATGACTCCCCATACCACGGCCTTCTTGTCTTTCGCCCTGTGCGGCTTTGCCAACCTGTCTTCAATCGCTATTTTGTTGGGCGGTTTAGGCAGTATTGCGCCGAGCCGTCGCGCTGAAATTGCCCGCTTTGGGGGCAAAGCCGTTCTGGCCGGTACACTGTCCAATTTAATGTCAGCCACCATTGCTGGCTTCTTCATCTCGCTGAGCAGTATTACGACCTAACGCAGCGAGTACGACACCATGCAACGGGCGCTGCTGTTTTATCTCGCAGTGCCCGTTTTGTCTTTTATCAATTTTGTGAGAATCCAATGACCGCGACAGCCTCTCCCCACGTCATCCAGGCCGCCCGCCAAGCGCTGAGCTTAATGGATTTGACCAGCCTGAATGACAGCGACACCGACGGCACGATTGAAGCGCTTTGCCAGCAGCTTAAAACGCCTCACGGTAATCCGGCGGCCGTCTGCGTATATCCGCAGTTTATTGTTACCGCTCAGCGTGCGCTGACCGCCCACAAACTCAACGAGCTGGTAAAAATCGCGACCGTTACCAACTTCCCTAATGGCGGCGATGACATTATGGCGGCTGCCCGTGAAACCCGTGACGCAGTTGCCTCCGGCGCCCACGAAGTCGATGTGGTGTTCCCCTACCGCACGCTGATGGCAGGTGACGAAGAAACCGGCCTTGAGCTGGTTGAAATGTGTAAAGCCGCCTGCGCAGATCAGGCCCAGTTAAAAGTCATTATCGAATCAGGCGAACTCAAAGACCCAGCACTTATCAAACGTGCTAGCGAGCTTGCTATTGAAGGCGGCGCCGACTTTATTAAAACGTCTACCGGCAAAGTGGCCACCAACGCCACGCTGGAAGCCGCCGAAATTATGCTGAACGCGATTAAAGCAAGCGGCAAAGACGTTGGCTTTAAAGCCGCAGGCGGCGTGCGCACCACAGAAGAAGCCGCTGAGTACCTGGCGCTGGCAAGCAACATCATGGGCAGTGCATGGATTACACCGGCACATTTTCGCTTTGGCGCATCCAGTCTTTTAGCCAATTTATTAAACACACTGGGCGGCGTAGAAAGCGCAGCACCACAGGAAGGCTACTAATATGCTCCCGCAGGAATTAATTCGCGAAAAACGTGATGGCAACCCGCTGGCAGCTGCGGATATCAAAACGTTTATTCAAGGCATTGCCGATGACCGCATCAGCGACGCTCAGATTGGCGCCTTCACCATGGCGGTATTTCTTAACGGCATGAGCCGTGAGGAAGTCGTAGCCCTAACCACCGCCACGCGTGACTCGGGTCACGTGATGCAGTGGGACTCACTCAACCTGCCCGGCCCAGTGGTAGATAAGCACTCCACCGGCGGCGTGGGTGATCTGGTGTCTCTGGTGCTCGGCCCGTGGGTCGCTGCCTGTGGCGCGTTTGTTCCCATGATTTCAGGCCGTGGCCTGGGCCACACCGGCGGCACGCTGGACAAGCTTGAATCGATTCCCGGCTACGACCCTTACCCTGCCCCTGAGCGCTTCAGCGACGTGGTGAAATCTACCGGTGTGGCGATCATCGGCCAGACCGGCAACCTGGCACCGGCGGATAAGCGCATTTACGGCGTGCGTGACGTCACCGCCACGGTTGAGTCCATTCCGCTGATTACCGCCTCCATTCTGGGTAAAAAGCTTGCCTCTGGCCTTGATGCGCTGGTCATGGATGTCAAAGTCGGCAGTGGCGCGTTTATGCCCACCACCGAAAAATCCCACGAGCTTGCCAAAAGTATCGCCACGGTGGCCACCCAGGCCGGTACGCCGACGACCGCACTTCTCACCGACATGAGCCAGCCGCTGGCACCGTGCGCGGGCAACGCGGTTGAAATCGTCGAGACGCTGGAACTGCTGCGCGGTGAGCGCCCGAACAGCCGCGTAATGCAGGTTACCCGTGAACTGGCCGTGGAAATGCTCATGGCGGGCAAACTGGCGAAAAGCCGTGAAGATGCCCTAAGCCAGCTTGAAAAAGCCCTGACCTCGGGTGCCGCCGCCGAAGTATTCGCACGCATGGTACGTGAGCTGGGCGGCCCGGGTGACTTTATGGAGCGCTCAGACAGCTACCTTGCCAAAGCCAACGTGGTCAAACCCGTGTATGCCGAGCAGTCGGGCAATGTGTTGCGCATCGATACTCGCGCAGTAGGCATGAGCGTGGTGGAACTGGGCGGTGGTCGCCTGCGTAACGATGCCAGTATCGATCATAGCGTGGGCTTTAGTGCGATTGCCGAACTGGGCGCCCAGGTGGATAACCAGCAGCCGCTGGCCTTCGTTCACGCACGTAGCGATGAAGCAGCTGACCGCGCCGCTGCCCAGCTGCGTGCAGCGATCACTATTGGCACGGGTGAAGCAACGATTGATTCACTGCTCCAGGAAACCTATCGCGGTGAAGCGCTTTAATTAGCACCATCTGACGAGGAAAACGCCATGAAACGTGCAATTGTGCTGGTACTAGACTCCTTCGGCATCGGCAGCGCCGCCGATGCCGCCGCCTTCGGCGATGAAGGCTCGGACACCCTGGGCCATATCGCTGCCGCCTGCGCGCGTGGCGACGCCGATACGGCTGAGCGCTCGGGCCCCTTGAAGTTGCCTAACATGGCCAAGCTTGGCCTGTTTCACGCCCACCGGGATAGCACCGGCACGGTTGCCGAAGGCGTTGCTCTGCCCGAGGTGCTTGAAGGCGCCTACGCGCACGCTCAGGAAATTTCCAGCGGTAAGGACACCCCGTCCGGCCACTGGGAAATCGCCGGCGTGCCGGTACGTTTTGACTGGGGCTACTTTAGCGACAAGACCGAAAGCTTCCCTGCTGCGCTGCTGGACAAGATTGTTCAGGCGGCGAACCTGCCCGGCGTGATCGGCAACTGCCACGCCTCAGGCACCGAAATCATCGCCCGCCTGGGTGACGAGCACGTGCAAACCGGCAAACCGATTGTGTATACCTCGGCGGATTCAGTCTTCCAGATTGCCGCCCACGAAGAGCATTTTGGCCTGGATCGCCTTTACGCCCTGTGCGAAACCGTGCGTGAGCTGCTCGAGCCTTACAACATCGGCCGGGTGATCGCCCGTCCGTTTATGGGTGAAGACAGCGCAAGCTTTGCGCGTACCGGTAACCGTCGCGACTACAGTGTTGAGCCGCCCTCGCCGACCGTACTGCAAAAGCTCGCCGATGCCGGTGGTGAAATGGTATCGATTGGCAAGATTGCCGATATCTACGCCCACTGCGGCATTACCCACAAGGTCAAAGCCAGCGGCCACGATGCGCTGATGGATGCGACGTTAAGTGAAGTGGCGCGCACCGCTGCTGAAACCAGCGACCGCCCGACCATGATCATGACCAACTTTGTTGATTTCGACTCGGTCTACGGTCATCGCCGTGACGTGCCGGGCTACGCGGCCGCCCTTGAGCACTTTGACGCTCGCCTGCCGGAGCTGCTGGCTGCGTTGAACAGTGACGATCTACTGATTCTTACCGCGGATCACGGCTGCGACCCAAGCTGGGAAGGTACTGAGCACACGCGCGAATACATTCCTGTGATGGTCAGCGGCGCTGGGTTCGCGCCAGGGCCGATGGGCGCACGCGATACGTTTGCCGATATTGGCCAGACACTGGCGGATTACTTCGCCCTTCCCGCGATGGACGATGGCAAAAGCTTTCTATCGTATGCTGCCTGATAGCGCTATTTAACAAGACATAAGGAAACCACATGGCTACTCCGCACATTAATGCTGAACAGGGTGATTTCGCGGATACGGTGTTGATGCCCGGCGACCCGCTGCGCGCCAAGTACATTGCCGAAACTTACCTTGATGACGTGCGTCAGGTGAACGACGTGCGTGGCATGTTGGGCTATACCGGCACCTATAAAGGCCGCAAAATTTCCGTTATGGGCCACGGCATGGGTATTCCGTCGGTCTCGATTTACGCCAAAGAGCTAATTACCGATTACGGCGTGACGTCGATTATTCGTGTGGGCTCCTGTGGCGCGGTACGCGACGACGTTAACGTTCGTGATGTGGTGATCGGCATGGGTGCGTGTACGGATTCCAAGGTGAACCGCATGCGCTTTAACGACCACGACTTTGCCGCTATTGCAGATTTTGAGCTGACAAGCCACGCCGTGGCCGCCGCCAAAGCGCAAAACGTGCCGGTGAAAGTGGGCAACATTTTCTCCGCCGATCTGTTTTACAACCCGCAAACCGATATGGCCGAGCTGATGAAGCGCTACGGCATTGTAGGCGTTGAGATGGAAGCTGCTGGCCTTTACGGCGTCGCCGCCGAGTTCGGTGCACGTGCGCTGACCATCTGCACCGTATCGGATCATATTCTGAAAGGTGAAGCGCTCTCCAGCGCCGATCGTCAAACGACGTTCAACGATATGATGATCATCGCGCTGGATACCGTCCTGCGTGATGACGCCGCCAACGCCCAAGTGGGTCACAATGCCTAAGTGGGTTAAACCGAGGAATCATCTATGAGCCAAGCAGACTCTGCTCTGGTCAACACGCTGCTTGATGCATTGAATAATGCCTACGTCCCTTACTCCGACCACCCGGTGGCATCCATCATGGAGTGCCCGGATGGCCAGCAGTTCGTAGGCGCTAACGTCGAAGTCGCTCACTACAAGGGGCTTTGTGCGGAAGCATCGGCCATTAGCGCGATGGTAACCGCTGGCCAGCGCGAGCTTGCCAAGGTGTATGTAATGGGGCCGGGTGAGCACCTATGCACGCCCTGTGGGGATTGCCGCCAGCGTATTCGTGAGTTCGCTACCCCCGATACGCAAATCATGGTTATCTCCCGCCAGGGTGAGGTGCTCAAAACCTACACCATGGAAACATTACTGCCGGACGCCTTTGGCCCCGAGCAATTGCCTCAACGCTAGGCCGCATTCATTACTGCAGTTAGCTGCATCAGGCTGGTTGCCACTCTGCCGCCGTCTTCATGACGGCGGTTTTTTTATTGCCTTGCGAACCACACTGCCAGCACTGGCCTCGCCTAACAATTCCTCGTACTCTATTTCCTCGGGCTCTAATTCCTCGAACTCTATTTCTTCGGGCTCTAATTCCCCAAACCCTGTAAGGCACTTTATCTCGCACGCTTACTTATCAAGGAGAACGCCATGGCGGCCCTACTGCCCAACGTTGATCCCACCGGACTGCTTGAATACTCGGTGGTGTATACCGACCGTTCGCTCAATCACATGTCGCAGCAGTTTCAAGGCGTCATGCGCGATATTTCGACCACGCTGAAAGAGGTCTATAACGCCCATGCAACGGCCATTGTTCCCGGTAGCGGGACGTTTGGCATGGAAGCGGTCGCACGTCAGTTCGCCTTGGATCAGAAAACCCTGGTGATTCGTAACGGCTGGTTTAGCTACCGCTGGACGCAGATTATCGAGATGGGCCGTTTAACCGACCAACACACGGTACTCAAAGCACGCCGCGTGACTGCCAATGACCCGCAGTCGCCGTTTATGCCCGTACCTGCGGAAGAAGCCGCCGAGCGTATCCGCCAGGAAAAACCCGCCGTGGTGTTTGCCCCCCAGGTAGAAACCTCTGCGGGTCTACTACTGCCCGATGACTACATTCGTACCGTGGCGCAAGCGACGCGCGAGGTGGGTGGCCTGTTTGTGCTGGATGCCATTGCCGCAGGCACCCTATGGGTAGATATGCAGAATTTGGGCATCGATGTGGTGGTAAGCGCTCCGCAAAAGGGCTGGAGCGGTTCACCCTGCTGCGCCATGGTCATGCTTTCCGAACGCGCCACACAGCGCTTAAGCGAAACGCAAAGCAACAGCTTTGCCTGCGATTTAGCCAAATGGCACGCGATCATGCAGGCCTACGAAAACGGTGGGCATGCCTACCACGCCACCATGCCAACGGATGCCTTGCGCCAGCTGCGCGATATCATGCAGGAAACCCGCGAATACGGCTTTGCCAAGGTGAAGCAAGAGCAGCAGGCGATTGGTCAGGGCGTACGGGATATGCTCTCGCGCCATGGCTTTATCAGTGTCGCCGCCAACGGCTTCGAAGCGCCGGGTGTCGTGGTCAGCTACACCAACGACGCCGGGCTTGTCGGCAAGTTTGCCCAAGCGGGCATTCAAGTGGCGGGCGGTGTGCCCTTAATGTGCGATGAAGGTGATAACTTCCAGACCTTTCGTATCGGCCTGTTTGGGCTGGATAAGCTGCATCATACTAAACGCAGTGTGGACAACTTGGAAAAGGCCCTTAATTCGTTCAATTAATCAGCCGTTACACGTTGCTTAACACTGACTATATCCACTCAGAAGCGTCTTTTCGGGCGCCTCTGAGTGAATCGCTTGCAGCTGGCTGGCACTCGTATGCGCAGAGGCTGCACTTAAGGACTGAGCTCACTGGATGTGCCTTCTGAGACGCCACTTTCAGCAACTTTTTCGACATCGACAATGCCCGAACGACTAACCACCACCTTCCAACGCGCCAGGTAAGGGGCATCTTCACTGCCGGTTTCACGCACCACCAGGTTGAACAAATGGCGCCGTTCAACGCTTTCACGTACGGCCTGGCCATCTTTTAACCGAAAGATATGATGCTTCTCTTTGCTCATTAAGCGGGTCAGCATCAAGAGATCAATATACAGTGTCTCTCGCGTATGCTCGTAACCACTCAAAAACCGCGTGGGCGACATACGGGAACTGGAACGGTAATGCAGCACATCCTCTTCCCGCTCAGCCACGGTCCGTCTTCGCATCTGTTTGATGTCTTCATTCAGGGCGGTGTAGCGCTTGTAATCAAACCATTCAAGCTGACGCCCCACCAGTGCATTACGCGTGGGGTCAACATACTGGCGACGCCATTTTGGCCGCCCCCGACGCAGCAGGCGCCAAAGCGTATTGCGCAGGTCGTCCTTAAACACTTCACGCAAGGCATACAGCAGCGCCATGGCAAGCACAAACAGCGCCGTAATATCGCCAACGACTTCGCGTACGCGCAATACTCCCAGCGTGACACAGGCCATTACCAGTGCGGTTGCCAACGCTTTTACGGCTTTTTGCTCACCGCCGCCTAACTCCAGCGCCTCCTGCTTCAAGGTAATCGGATATTCAATCAAGCGTCGTAGCAAGCGCATTTTATTCGACATGCGTGTCGGGTCTTCCATCACACGCTCTGAGTTGTACTTCTGTTCGCGTCGATACTCACTTTCACGTTCGCAAACATTAATAAACTGGCGCTTGATATCACTAAACTCGCCACCTCTTGGCATATAGGCCACTAGTGAAAGCAGCTGCTGCTCAGTAAACCAGGAAAGATAGTTATCGATATTGGCGAAATATTTGTATAAGCGCTCGTCCGTGGGTTGGTTGCGGCGCATCTTCCTTAAAATGCTTTCGCTGAGCTTCTGCATTTCATTCAGTTGCTCACACAGCTCTTCTCTTAGCGTCTGCACATCGCTGGACTCTTTTTGCCGTTCGCTACGCAGTTTGCGCTCGCTGACCAGCATTTTTTGAGTCGTCCGCTCCATGGCAGTCACATACTGATACGCATAAAGACTTAAGCTTAATCGGTAAGATTCGCTGCCCAACTGATTACGGCTAGCGAGCCGGCTATGCACTAGCGGCAGGTGGTAGGCATCGCTATAGTACGTCCGCGAGACACTAATGGATGAGTGATAAAATGCCTCTTCCGAGATGACGTGAGCATTTAAACCCAGCTCGCCAGGTACAAAAAGATAGACGTCAAGCCTATGCGATGTCTCTTCCTTGAGCCGCCGTGTAAGGCGTAGCTGGTAGCTATTTTTGCGCTCGACGTTAATCACCTGGTCAATCTCCTACTTCATTGCCTTGAGCGATGATATACCATGACACCAATTGTCATGATGGTCCGCTTCATGCGGGGATGGTTCACCTTTACGCCTTTGGAGCCTGGGAATGCCCATTGCCCGTTTCTCCCCCTTTGAGCTGCTGCTACTGCAAAGCCGCAGCCAAGTGGATACGGCAAAGCTACTGCTGTTGGCCTGGATATTGGTACACCGCCAACACGTTTCAGAAGGTCAACGGCGACGCCGTTTGGCCCAGGTGTGCGCGCACTTTCGTCATGGGCATGAACTGGCGCCAGTCATGCATATTGCGCGGCAGCGCGACCTCAAGGCTATTCAGCTTGCCGCTGAAGTCATTCGCAAGGAGTGCTCTGAAGAGCATAGCCTTGGCGTAATGCATCAAGCCATCACGGTGGCAACCGACAATGGAGACCTTTCTCTGTCGAACCATTATATATTGCGGTTCGTGGCAGATTTGCTCAATGTGCTGCCCACAACACTTGGCACGCTATTTAAAGAGCTTACAGGACGAGCGCTCGCTCTGCCGGAAGATCCCAGCCGCGACGCCTATTGGCGCGTCCATGACGCTGACTATTACGCGCAGCAAGCACGCAAGGCTGAAGAGGCTGCCCGCCAGGCCCGCGAGGCGCAGGAAGAAGCCGAACAGCAGGAAAAAAGGCGCCAGGAAGAAGAAGCCCAACGCGCGCATTCGAAAGCCCAGGAAAAGGCCGAGCGTGAGAGAGCCCGCAGCGACAAATCTCGCAACGACAAGGCGCGTAAAGACCAAGCTCATAACGACAAGGCCCGACAGCAGCAGGAACGTGCTCGGCGCAAAGAGGAGCGTGAGCGCACAAAGCGCCAGCAACAAAACTCGAAAAGCGGTTCACAAAAAGGCTCACAGCAGAACTCACACCAGGGCTATCAGAACGGCTATCAGCACAGCCATCAACAGCGCTCGTCCACACCGCCGCCACCTGATCGCACCACCCGCGCCCTAGCGGTACTGGAGTTATCACCCGGCGTTACCCAAGCAGAAGTGCGCCGTGCCTACCGGCGTATGGCACAGCTACACCATCCGGACCGCTTCTATACCCAAAGTGAACATCAAATTGCCCTTGCTTCAGCACGTTTTCAACGCATAAAAAGCGCCTATGATTACTTGATGCAAACCTATCGATAAAATATGCGCACTCTCTGGTGTTAACCTCCAACCCTAAAAGAACAATGCACCTATGCGGGATTTGTACCAACGCCTTAACGTTCCACCCCAAGCAAACGATGAAGAGCTACAGCAAGCCGTTGCTCGCTGCCCCAACAGCGCTTTGCGCCAGGATGCTGAAGCTGCATTCGCCGTCGCCAAGCGGCGTGCAGACTACGATAAGCTGCACGCCACGCTGAGCGACATTGGGAAGCTGCGTACTCAGCTTGGGCTAACCCACGGCGCCCATTGGCAGGATGATGTTGCCAACGACTTTTCAGTACCGCCTGACGAGATAGTTTCCCGTCACGATAAATTGGTCGACCGCGTCAGCCACGTCGTAAAACTCTACAACCGCTGGCGTGGCTTGCGCGGCGCTTGGCTACTCATTGCGATTTTCACCATCGGTACAGGCCTGGGGATTGCGCTGGGACTTACCTTGAGCCAGACGATTGCGGCTTAAGGTGAGCCGCGATACGTCCCCCCCTCATCACGCTCTATCTCTGCTTGAGTAGGCTGCGGGGCGGGCTTGGGCGGTGCAGGCTTTTTATTGGCCTCGTGCTCACCCGTTGTGGCTTCCCCATTATCAAGCGATAGGTCGGTGCCTCCGGTCGGCTCCATATGGTCTTCTGAGCGCGCTTCCATGCTGACACTTAGACGCGGCACACCCAGATCGATGGACTGCGCTTCCATCCTCTGTTTAAGCAGTAGATTAAAGGCCCGCGAAACATCCCATTGCATTTCAGGAGCGGTCCGAAAGCGCATGCGCAAGATAGGGCAGCCCTCTTCAAATCCCTGAACCCCCTGCATTTCAAGCGGCGACCAGATGTAATGACGCATCATCGGGTCATTGCGCAGCTCCTGGGCGGTTTCCTGCATTAGCGTAATGGCATCATCAATTTTCATATCATAGGGAATGCGTATCCGCATTAGCGCAATACCAAACTGACGCGACATATTGTGGATCGATTCAATACGACTGAAGGTAATAATATGTACCACGCCATCCAGGTCGCGTAACCGCACGGTACGCAGAGTCAGCCCTTCTACCGTCCCCATATGGGTATTGATGCGCACAAAATCATCCACCGCCAACGAATCTTCAATCAGAATAAAGATGCCGGTAATCAAATCCTGAACCAACGTCTGTGCGCCAAAACCTATCGCCAAGCCGATCACACCGGCACCCGCCAGCAGCGGTGTAACGTTCACCCCCAGGTTAGCCAGCCCGACAATAAACGCGATAATTAAAATGGCGACAAAGATCACGTTACGGATCATCGGCGTGATGGTTTGCGCCCGCGCCTGGTTAACCCGCCGACCGCGAGCGCGGCCCGAGGAAGTCAGCGCCCGCTGAATGGCCGTGTCGGCAAATATCCACACCAGCCATGCCAACAAAATTGTCGCCCCTAGGCTAACCAGCGCTTGGCCGATACGCGTACTGGCCACCGCTTCTTGGCCTAGCCCAAACAACGATCCTCCCCATACTTGCATGGAGAGTTCAGCAAATACCATCCATGAACAGATATGCGCCAACACAAACCCAAAGCGCTCGAGGCGTTTTCGGTACTGGCTAAAGCGCCGACGACGACGCTTACTCAAGCGCTCGGATTGACGGCGTATCAACCCGGTAATCACCAGGGTAAGTACCAGCAAGCTCGCAGAAATTATCGAACGTGCCAGAGCGGTCCCGACATCGCCCACGGTGATAAAAATAGCCAATAACGAGCCACCCACCAGTAGCAGTGCCGGGATATGCCATAAGCCACCCAAGGTACGAACCATCTCAACGGCCGTGCTGGCCTCCCGGCGCTGCTTATAGGGCCGGTTACAAATGAGATGGCGTACTGGCTGCTTGAACTTGATAATAAAGCGCGCAGCCAGCAGCGCGGCCAGCATATTGGACAGCATCGAAACAAGGCCTGAGAGCTCGGTACCCAGTAGATCCACCAGGCGCGCTGAATTTACCGCGTCGCCCAAAGCGATCAACGCCCCGATCACAAACAGCCCACGCAGTGCCTGCTGCTGCAACAGTTGCACAGCGGTAAAGCGGTGCCCTCGGCTAAAGAAGGCAATGACGGTCTCGAAAACTACCGATAACGCACGACCAAACAGGCAGACATACGCAATGACCAACACCACCGTGCGCCCGGGGCTGTAGGGCAGCAGTTGGGCAATGCCCAAGATAATCGCAAAGGCCAGTGCCCAAGGCAGCATGCGGCGTAGAAAATGCGCTGCCAGCAGCCACGCCTTGGGGTCACGGGGCAAATCCAGGGGCCATTCTCGGCGCGTCGCAACCAAGCGGCCAAAGGCAATCATCAGTACCAGCAGCGTGATCCAGATAATCCCCATCACTGCGCCGTCAACAACCTCACGGATCACCTGCCCGCGATCCATGCCAGCATTTAAAGCACGCAGATCAGCGGCCCCTTGCACCAGTTGCCGTGACCACTCATCAATCGGTGAGTTGCCTGACTGGGCCTGCTCGCCGAGATCCGTTAGCGTGTCGGCAAGCGCGCCCAGCAGCCCTTGGCGTACGATGCCCTCCTCTTGAGTAGCATCCGCTGTTACCTGTAGCTTGCGCAGCGAGTTAAGTAGCGCCGTACGCTGCTCTTCATTGTCGAGCATGGTGATAACATCATTCAGCGAGCGTTGGAATTCATCACTGCTGACCTCTTCTTCCTGGTTCGGCTCATTTCCACTTAAACCGGAAAGCGAGACGACCTGGGCCTGAACCTGAGCCGCCATTACGCTGACCAGTACCGTTAACGCAATGTAGATGGCCGTGTTAATTATCCAGTGCTGTCGCACGCCATGCTCCTAAAATGGATTCAAAAATGACACCGCGCCTACTCCTTCTCGCCTCCCGGAATCCGCTCAGCCTACCTGCGCGACTATGATAGGCTGATAGTCTAAACGTTCACCTCACAGGATGCCGAGATGACGCTGCAAGCTCCCCCGAACCGGTTAAATAGCGACGGTAAGGTACGCCGTGTGGGCATTGAGATCGAATTTGCCGGCTTGCCACCCCACGACACTGCATTAGTGGTCCGCGATCTGTTTAAAGGTGAGCTTAACGTGGTAAGCCCCCACCGGCTACTGGTTGAGGGAACCCGCTGGGGTGTATTTGGCATTGAGCTTGATACCCAGTATGCCCACCCCGATCAGGCATTGCTTGAAGAGCAGGCCAACCAGGATAGCGAATGGGAGCGGCATCGGCACCAGCGCCGTCTGGAATTTCACCAAAAGACCCGCGAATTTATTGGCGACATGGTAACAGGCCTGGTGCCCACCGAGCTTATTTGTCCGCCGGTGCCGTGGAATGAACTTGAAGAGCTGGATACTATTTTTCAAGCATTACGCGACCAGGGTGCAAAAGGCACTGATGCTAGCCTGCTGTATGGTTTTGGTTTACACCTTAATTTGGAGGTAGCGCGCCTGGACGTTGACTACCTGCTGGCGATGCTGCGTGCTTATCTCTTGCTGGCCCATTGGCTTCGCGATGAGATCAAAGTGAATATCACCCGTGAAGTGTTGCCCCATGCTAATCCTTTCCCCAAGGAGTACGCCTTAAAGGTGCTGGATAGTCGCTACCAGCCAGACCTTGCATCGTTTATTAACGATTACCTGCACTATAACGCCACGCGAAATCGTGAGTTTGATCTACTGCCGTTATTTGCGTATCTGTGTCCAGAGCATCCTCACGCGCTGCTGCATACCAAACTTATAAAGCCGCGCCCCACGTTTCATTACCGCTTGCCCAATGCACAGCTCTCTCAGCCAGAGTGGGGGGCGGTAGTGGAATGGAATCGCTGGGTTGAAGTGGAAAAACTCGCGGCGGACACTCGGCTTCTTCAAGCACGCTGTGATGAATATATAGCCAAGCAAAATCGACCGTTCATGATGCGCTTAAAAGACAAACTGAAAACATGGATGCGCCGTTAAGGCAGCGCTCCATGTCAGCAGCACGGCTATTTTGACGACTCAAGAGAACTTATCTGAATGCAACGGCCGCTTATTGGAATTACCACCTCGGATTATAAAAGCCACCTTGCCTGGTGGTTTGACTGGTTTGCCGTATGGCGGCATGGCGGAAAACCCTTACGGCTATCCCCTTCCCGCCCGTTGCCAGCTTATCTGGATGGGTTAATTATTGGCGGTGGCGATGATATTCAGGCGACCCTCTACGGCGGTGAGCTCCAGCTGGATGTACGCCTTGACCCAGCACGCGACGCTCTGGAACTTGCCTTACTTGAACGATTCATTCCCTTAAACACACCCGTTTTGGGTATTTGCCGAGGTGCCCAATTAATCAACGTACATTTAGGCGGCACGCTGGACCCCGATATTTACACCACCCACGAAGGCTTAAAACGTCGACGCACGGTACTTCCCCGTAAGACGGTCGATATTGTGGGTGCAAGCCAACTGTATCAATTACTCGGCGTCACCTGGTGCCGGGTAAATAGCCTTCATCATCAGGCCGTTAACCAAGCGGGCCAAGGGATAGAGATTGTCGCGCGTGACCGTGACGGTCTGGTGCAAGGCATCGAATCGCGCGAACATGATTTTTTAATCGGGGTTCAATGGCATCCCGAATGGCTGATATTTAACCGACCCCAGCAACGCCTGATTAGTGCGCTGCTGGAGGCCGCTAAACGTTGTCAGCAGTCAGCTACGCCGTAAGTACGGCCAGTGCCGCATCGTAGTTCGGTTCATTTTTAATTTCGCTGACCAGCTCGCTATGCAGTACGCGATTATCGATATCCAGCACCACCACAGCACGTGCACATAAGCCCTCCATAGGGTTATTACGCAGCGCGACACCCCAGGCCTCTAAAAACTCGGGATGGCGGAAGGTGGAAAGCGTTTTAACGTTATCCAACCCTTCCGCACCGCAAAATCGCTGAGCGGCAAAGGGCAGATCAGCCGACACCGCCAACACCACGGTATCGTCCAAATTAGAGGCAAGCTCATTAAAACGCCGTGTCGACATGGCACAGGTCGGCGTGTCGACGCTGGGAATAATATTGAGGACTTTCCGCTTGCCTGCGTAGGTGTCCAGCGTTACGTCTTGAAGATTGCCATCGGTTAATACCATCTCTGGCGCGGCTTGACCGACGGAAGGTATTACCCCGGCCACATCCATCGGTTCACCGGCACGCGTCACGTGTTGCATTGTCATCTCCTTATTAAAGCCTAATGAACAGGATCGCTCATTATTGGCGTTACACACTGAATGGCGGTTGCATCCTATTCGCCCTATCGCATAATGACATGCTTTATCCCCTTGGTGCTCGCATCAGCAGTTTGCGTACCAGGCTGCCTTTTTTCACAGGAATCAATATGGCCTCTGTCGTCATTATTAAAACCGGCGATGCATTTTCTGATGTTGTCGAACAGCACGGTGATTTTGAAACCCTCTTTGAGCAACAGCTAAACGATACGCTGCCTGAGCATTTAACACTTCGCGTATGGGACGCCCGAAAGGAGTCTGCGCCGCTACCGCTAAAAGCGCTGGCAGGCATTCTCATTACTGGCTCGCACAGCATGGTGAGCCACAAAGAGCCCTGGAGCGAACGCTTAAAACCCTGGCTACAGGAGGCGCTTCAAGCGGACATTCCCATGTTAGGAGTTTGCTACGGCCATCAGTTAATGACAGCGGCTTTTGGAGGCGTAAGCGACTTCCACCCCAAGGGGCGTGAGCTGGGTACGCATAGCGTTACGCTGACGGATGCGGGCCTTCAAGACCCCCTGTTTAGCCAGCTACCTGCACACTTCATGGCCCACCTGACCCATGCGCAGTCTGTGTTAACGCCGCCTTCCAATACCCAGGTATTGGCCTGTAATTCCCACGATGCGCACCAGGCACTGCGTTACGGGCCGCGCCAGTGGAGCGTGCAGTTTCATCCTGAATTCACCATACCTGTCATGCGCGCTTATATAGCGCATCAGCGCGAAGTGCTGCTTGACCAGCAACAAGACGCAGAGGCAATTGCCGCTCAGGTGGTTGAAACGCAGGAGGCTACAAGCTTACTCAAGCGCTTTATCACGCTTTTATAAAACGCTCATCACGTGGTCACGTGAGCCAGGCATTTTAAAACAGCGAATTCTGGGGCTTTTTGACATGTTGGTCGCGCCTTGAAGCCAACCTGTCGGCCAAGCGGGTAGGCTCTGGCAGCTTGGTACGTCCCAGGCAACGCATTACCCAATCAAGCGATGTTTCAAGACTAATTCGGTGGCCAGGCGAGACAAATACCGGCTTCACCTTGTCACGCGAGCGCAGTACGGCACCAATCGTCTCGCTACCGGCTCGCAGCGGCACCCAGTCCCCACGTGTCTCGCCTACCTCATCGTGCTTGCCGTAAAGGCGTGACTTGGCAACGCCGATGGTGGGCAGGTCTAGCCATAGCCCTAAGTGCGCAGCGATCCCGAGCCTTCTGGGGTGGGCGATCCCTTGGCCATCCACCATGATTAATTCGGGCAGTATATTGAGCCGTTCAAAGGCGCCCAGTGCCGCAGGTATTTCGCGAAAAGAGAGCAGCCCTGGGATATACGGCATTCGCGTCGGCTCACGATGAACAACTTGCTCAACAAGCATTAAGTCAGGTGCTGTTTGTGGGTCCCACTTGAGCACCACCACGGCTGCCCGCGTCGTATCTCCGTTGTCTTCAAAGCCAATATCCATCCCGGCGATGTGCGTTACCGGAGCAATACGGTCATCAGACTCTAACCGTGTAGCAAGCTTTTTCTGAAGCGCAATAGCCTCTTTAGGCGCCAGGTTCCATTCATGCAAGGCTGCTTTCACTGTCGACTCCCTGTCGCTTTTTTGGCGTGTCATCTTTTAGCGTAGCAAAAAAATGCCCCCGCACCGGAAACCGGTACGAGGGCATTTTAGGCGCGGTTAATACCGCTATCGCATGCTTAAGCGATTACGCTTCGCGGCGACGGATCGGCGCATCACCATCATCACGACGACGGCGCGGCGCACGCTCAGGCGCGCTGTCTTCACTGATTTCCAACGGACGACCGGCTACGCGAGCACGGGCCATCTTGGTCAGGATAGTGGAAGGCAGACCACTGGGTAGCTCAACCACGGAAAAGGCGTTACGGATATCGATACGGCCGATACGTGCACCTTCAATGCCGCCTTCATTCGCCAGTGCGCCAACCAGTTGGCCTGGCTTAACGCCGTCTTTATGGCCAACAGATACGCGATAGCGGGTCATGCCTTCGCTAGGTGCGCGAGGACGCTCACCACGTTCGCCACGCTCACGGCGAGCACCTGGCTTGGCGCTGCCACCTTCACGCGGTGCACGCTCTTTACGCGGCGCTTGCAAGCGGCCAATCGGCGCTTCATCAGCACGTGCCATGGCAGCAAAGGCGCAGGCCAGCTGAATAGCGTCGTGACCTTCTTCTACCAGGCGCTCTACCAGTGCCTGCTGCTCTTCTGCGCCTTTGGTAAGCGCTGCCACCACACGGTGGTGGAAAACTTCGTCACGGTGAGCGCGAATAGCAGCTTCGTCAGGCAGCGGCATTTCGGTCATTTTCTGACCGGTTGCCTGCTCCATCCAGCCTACTTTACGACCTTCACGGAAACCGGCAAAGGTAATCGCGATGCCGCTACGACCAGCACGACCAGTACGGCCGATACGGTGCGTATACGCTTCTGCATCTTGCGGAAGATCGTAGTTGATAACGTGCGTAATGCGCGGCACGTCAAGACCACGGGCAGCAACGTCAGTCGCAATCAGTACGTCGACCTTGCTACGCTTCAGGCGAGTAATCGTACGCTCGCGCAGGCTTTGGTCCAGGTCACCGGACAGGCCAGCGGCGTTGACGCCACGAGCCGTCAGTTGCTCAACCAGGGTAGTACAAGCGGCGCGAGTACGTACGAAGACAATAGCGGCATCGACCGGCTCGACTTCAAGAATACGTGCCAGCGCTTCAAGCTTGGCACCGCCGTCTACGCGTACAATGCGCTGCTCAATGTTTTCGCCAGTGGTCGTGCGCGACTCAATCGCCACTTTTACCGGGTCAACCAGGTAGCGGTTAACAATGCGCTCAATTTCAGTCGGCAGTGTGGCCGAGAAAAACACACGCTGTGCATCTTTCGGGGTATCGGCGACCACGCGTTTAACGTCGTCGATAAAGCCCATGCGCAGCATTTCATCAGCTTCGTCTAACACGAGTGCTGACAGGCCGTCCAACTTCAAGCTGCCGCGATCCAGGTGATCAATAATACGGCCGGGGGTGCCAACGATAACCTGGGCACCGCGCTTCAGCGCGCCTAACTGCTCACGGTACTCTTGGCCACCACACAGGATTGCCACTTCAAGGCCCTGCAGGTTTTGACCATACTTACTAAATGAGGCTGCCACCTGCTGAGCAAGCTCGCGGGTTGGGGCCATGACTAATACTTGGGGTACACGACGTTGAAGTTCCAGTCGTGACAATAACGGTAAAGCAAATGCTGCGGTTTTACCGGTACCCGTTTGTGCTTGGCCCAGCATATCGCGACCTTCCAGCAACGCAGGAATAGTTTGCGCCTGGATAGGTGAAGGGGTTACATAGCCCTGTGCTTCAACAGCAGACAGAACGGCAGGCAATAGAGCCAGATCGCCGAAGCTCGGCGAGGCGACAGAAGTCGAGGTCATTAATCACACCTTGGTAGGCCGGCAGTACCGGCAAAAGAGCATCGTAAGCGTCTCTGACTCTGACATCGACGCGCGCTAAAAGGCAGCATCGAAAAACAGGTTCCGTCAATAAGCGGATAATGTCATCAGTGGAGTCGGAGACGCCGGTCGCACCTGGCATACGGCTGGCAAACCTATATATTTTCAAATCTATATAAAGGGCCAACCGCTGTGGCGACCTTCTGCGCCGATTTCACCCGTTTGGTGAAATGCTGGAGGCGCGCCATCTTCACAGCAATGAACATCTGCAATTATAGAGATGTTCCAGCAAGCCTTGCTACGCATCAAATATAAAAACTACGTAGACATCGCTTATCGTCGTGATGGAGGGGTCAACACATGCGAGGAGCGCGCATCCTAACACCTCAAATAATGAATGACCAGCCTTTTTACTTCACCTTCTTTTACTTCACCCAAAACAAACACCTTCACTTGCACTTGTGTAAACATCGTCTAACTTAATTAGATGCCTCAACACGTTCAGCAATTCAAGGAGTGATGTATGAACTGGGATCAAATTGAAGGCAAGTGGACGGAAATGAAAGGTAAAGCACGCACTAGCTGGGGCGACTTTACCGATGATGAGCTTGATCAGATTGGTGGCAGGAAAGATCAGCTAGTGGGCAAGCTTCAGAAAAAATATGGTCTGACGCGTGAAGAAGCTGAAAGACGTGCTGATGATTGGGCCAACACGCTATAACCCGTCAGCGTCATAAGCCTACTCGCTTCTATTTTAGTCAAACGTTGCAAGTTATTGGTGACGAGCAATGAATGGGCAGCCAATTGTTGACCATTCTGTACTTTAGCCACATGGAGAGAAGCTATGCGTAAGACAATGTTAACCACCGCTATCGGTACCGCCCTGCTAGGCAGCCTGGCCTTCGGAGTGCAAGCGTCAGAAGAGCCCCAAGGCATGTACTCCGCTAAAGATATTCTTGACGCTGACGTCTACTTCAACAATGGATCCGGCGATGAGATCGGTGAAGTCGATAATATTCTGTTCGATGAAGAGATGCGTATTAATGCGCTGGTCATTGAGAGTGGCGCCGTATTAGGCCTTGGTGGTCGTGAGATCGTTGTAGGCACTGATTACTTCTCGCTTGAAACTCACACTGAGAGCGACGGGGATACCGAGCACCGCATTATTCTTGATGCAACCCCCGAAGAAGTTGAAGAATTTCCTGCCTACAACCATGACTGGTGGGAACAAACCAAAGTAAATGCGCGCGATGCTTGGGAAACTACACGCGATGGCGCACAAAGCGCTTGGCAATCAACACGTGAAGCCATATCAGATCACGATTAACACCGCTAATCATCAAGCTAACGTAATAACAGAAGACCGCCTTTTCGGCGGTCTTCTGGTTTGCAACGGCGGCTGTGCTGAACAAGCTGCCTAAGCGCTCTGCTTAGAACGTACCCCACGTCCCGGCAAGCGCTCTCGATCATGGGGGCGTTCAAAATCAAGCAGCGGCCCAGCGGGTACAATGCGTGTTGGGTTAATCGTATCGTGGCTATAGTAGTAGTGACGTTTTATATGATCCATATCAACCGTTTCAGCCACCCCCGGCCACTGGTAGATCTCACGCACATAGTTGGACAAGTTGGGAAAGTCTTCAATACGCTTAAAATTGCATTTGAAGTGGCCGTAATACACGGCATCAAAACGAATCAGCGTCGTAAACAGGCGGATATCCGCTTCTGTTAGCCACTCCCCCGCCAAGTAACGCTGGTTACCCAAGCGTTTTTCCACACGCTCTAGTGCTTCAAATAGCGCGTGAACATGCTTTTCATACACAGCCTGCTCGGTGGCAAAACCGGTCTTGTAGACGCCATTGTTAATATGGTCATAGACATCGGCATTCACTTGATCGATCTGTTCGCGCAAATCCTCCGGATAAAAATCCAAGTGGTTGCCAGTAAGATCATCAAACGCGACATTCAATATACGTAACAAGTCGGCCGACTCATTATTAACGATGGCACTTCGCTTTTTATCCCAGAGCACCGGGACCGTTACCCGACCGGTATAGGTGGGATTGGTCATGGTGTATAGCTGATAGTGGTAATCAACGCCGTTAACGGCGTCACCGCTTGAGCCTTCATTCTGCTCATAGGTCCACCCCTTATTTAACATCAAAGGGCTCACATGTGACTCGCCTATCAACGACTCCAGCCCTTTTAGCTTACGCATTATGAGGATGCGGTGCGCCCAAGGGCAGGCTAACGAAACGTATAGATGGTAGCGGTCCTTTTCAGCGGGATAGCAGGCCCCGTCAGTTTCCGGTTGATCGCCGACCCAATCACGCAGCTGAGCAGACTCACGCACAAATTCACCGCCGCTCTTTTTCGTGTCGTACCACTGGTCGTGCCATTCACCATTAACAAGCAAGCCCATAAGGCATCTCCTAAAGGGGGTAATAAGTATCTGACGACGCTACCTTCAGCATACCCCCGGTGCACAGATGCTCAAGCGGATGTTTTACGGTGTTTCATTCGAGATAATCGAACCATGAGAATAGAGTTCGTTGACCGCCTGCTTTAACGCAGTAGCCATGGCATGAGCGGCAGGCCCCGCACGATCACGATCCCGAAAAATCATCTGAACAGGTACTTCACGTATACCACCCGCCGGAAGCGGTAGCGGCTTTAACTCGCCACGCGCTAGCTCTTCTGTAATATGGGATTCAGGCATCCAAGCGAACCCCAGGCCACGCTTTAACATATCCAGAGAGGTGTTCAAATGACCTACCGTCCAACGCTGCTCGGCCTTTAACCACCCTGCATCCAAAGGCTGACGCAAGGCTGAGTCACGAACCACCAACTGGCGATGCTGCGCCAGATCGCGGAGGTCCAGTGATCGCCCCAACTGGTGTAGGGCATGATCCGGATGGGCAACCGCAATAAAGCGAACGAGCACCAGAGGCTCGCCTAAAAAACCCTGCGCCGATATACCCGAAACCACGAGGTCTGCACGGCCGTCATAGAGCATTTCAATTCCACCGTGGAGCACGCTCTCATGTAGCTGCACGCGTACTTGTGGGTACTCTTCCGAGAAGCGCTCTAGCGCCTTCGCCTGGACCGCCGCAGGGAATATCTGCTCGATTGCCACGATAATTTCAGCTTCCAAGCCTGCCGCCAGCCTTGACGCCACATCTTCTAAAGAGGCTGCGCTTTCTACCAATTGACGTGCGCGACGCAGCAGTAATTCACCGGCTTCCGTCAAGCGAACCTGACGCCCAACCGGCTCAAGCACCTGAACACCTAACTGCTCTTCCAGCTTATGAACGGCATGGTTCAACGTAGAGGGGCTTTTATGGATCGCTTCCGCTGCACGCGCAAATCCTCCATGGTCTACCACGGCTGCCAGCATTTGCCATTGCGCAAGTGTTACCCGGGACATTTCGATTTCCTCGATGCTATACAGCGATACAATCCGCTTAATCTTCGAAAAAATCTCACTAGAATGCCAGTAATCAATAAAAAGTACCGCTTATTCAGCGCTTATTTGCGCCATCCGGCACAATACAGCCTCCTCGGACCAGCAACGCCAAGCGCAGCTATGCGAATCCATCAGCCTGTCAGCTGTTGCCTAACCACGTTAAAAACACTCAAAAAATCTGCAATTAACCTTTTGTTACAAAAAAAAACATCAAGATCAACCCCGGCTTAAGTCTGACAGACAGCATCCATGGCTAACGGTATTATCCTCGCCTAACTCAAAAACTCTTAACTAACATTAATAAAAATTTAAGCACTTGTTTTTAAACAATAATAACAACAACTCCTATTAGATCTTACTTACTCGACCCTCCCAGCCTCTATAAATCCTTTACACTACTCCCTACCTGTCTATGGTTAGGTTAATAATTCTCATGTTTTTCAGGTCTGAAGCATGCGATGCGCAGAGCTAGCCGACTTGCTTTATTCAAGCTTTTATTTACCTTTGTTAGCAAACAGTGTTCACAAACAGTAATATCTGCCATTTACTTATGCTCATATAGCAAAAGTATCTTTTATGTACAGATATACAGTCTATGCACCTTTTGCTCCATGGGGTATGGTTCCGGGGTTTGTTTACTTTCATATTCGTTTTCGATCACGAACTCGGCGGTCTATTTACCCATGTTGCGAATCCTTCATTCGCTGCCCCGCACGCATAAGTTGTTACTGTTACCTGTGGCTACAATGGTCACTGTGCTGGGCGCACAAAAATTAATTACAACGTATCACGATTTAAACCAACCCCATACACCGCTTGAAAGCGTGTTAGTACCGCTTCCCAGCGATTCAGCGCCAGGTCTTCCTTCCCTTGGTCAGGAACGAACGCCGGTTGCTGATGCCATCAATCGCGCCTCAAGGGCCATTGATGCCACCCGCGAACATATCCCCCTTAGCGATTTAGCGGCAACAGAAATCGTTGATCTTGATCTTATCTCCAGTGCGGATGCGGCGGTAGCAGAACACCAGCCCCCCAGTGCATTACTCACCCACAGTGCAATCGATAACGGCGCGCTGCATATGGCGGTTGTCGTAGGCACACTTTCAAGCGGCATGCTCGATATCGATCCGTCGTCCTCTGTCGAAATCGCAGATGCTACTTCTTATGAAGATTACGGCATTGATCTGTTCGATGACGTCTCTTTTCTTGAGCTGGAACTGGCTGCTGAAGAGCCCTATGTCCCCGAATGGAAAACCCACCTTGTTGAGCCAGGTGAAACCTTTGCCGTTCTGGCACAAGATGAGCTGGGACTAGGCTATAGCGAAGTACTGGCACTGCTGGATGACATGCCAGAATCTCGAATGCTGACAAACTGGCGTGCAGGCCACAGCTTCGACTACCAGCTAGACGAGGACGGCCGCCTGCTCGCGCTTCGCATGATGAAAAACATGCGCGACGGGGTATTAATAGAAAGCGACACTGACAATTTCGCCATTACGTCTATTGAGCGACAGGGTGAGCCGGTTCAACGCCTTTTTGCGGGTAGTGTTAGCGGTAGTTTCGCCCGCTCAGCTCAAGCAACAGGTTTGAGCAGTAGCTCGGTTACCGAGCTTACTCACTTGCTAGAGAAGAAACTTGATTTCCGCCGGGACAGTCGCCGTGGCGACCAATTCCAGGTGCTGGTTGAGTCCGACATGATTGATGGAGAAACGCTGGGCTCCCGCGTACTAGCAGTAAAGTATGCCGGAGAGCGCATGGACCTCACTGTCGTACGTAATGCCACCGATAATAACTTCTATACCCCCGAAGGCAATAGTCTGGACCCCTCTTTCGCCCGCTACCCCTTTGACGGCAGTTATCGCCTTAGCTCCAACTTCAACCCGCGCCGCAAACATCCGGTAACAGGCCGGATTAGCCCGCACAATGGCACTGATTTTGCGATGCCTATTGGCACACCGGTGACTGCCCCCGCCAATGGCCGTGTTGAGAAAATTGCCAACCACCCAGCCGCAGGCCGCTATATTATTATCCGCCATGACAATGGTTATCGTACGCGCTATCTGCACTTGTCCCGGCAGTTGGTAAGCCAGGGCCAGCGCGTCGCCATGGGCGAGCGCATCGCGCTTTCGGGTAACACTGGCCGCAGTACGGGCCCTCACCTGCATTACGAGGTCATCGTTAATAACTCACCCGTTAATGCAATGACGATAGACCTGCCTGAAAACATGGGCTTAAACGGCGACACACTGATTGCCTTCCAACGCCAGGCCGAACCGATGCTTGCTGCACTTGAAAGTGGCGAAACCGGCACGATTAGCGTGGCGGGCTACCAGTCAGAGAGCGATACTGAGTAATCCAGGTTTTTGTGATCCAAGCTGTAACACCCTATAACAATGCCGCCCCCAGGGGGCGGCATTGTCGTTTTTATACCCTGAACGGTAGCCACGCACCTTGCGCTATCTACACGCTGGCCTGCCCTCTACGTTCATACAGAACGCTGGAGCGCTGCCAATAGTGACGCATCGCGCCGGTAGATATCCGTGCGAAACTCCACTTCCCCTTGGGCATTGGGCCATGCGGTCAAGTAATGTAGCGCGACAGGAATGCGCTGAGGCAAGTTCACATTACGGTCGCTGCCACCGCTATTTAATAGCGTGCTGAGCTGATAACGACTGCCACTGTCTTGCAAAAGCATTTGGGCAAATTCGCGCACCCCTTCCACGCGTACACAGCCAGAACTCAATGCCCGCTGATCACGCTGGAAAAGCCCCTGTGCTGGCGTGTCGTGCAAATAGATCATGTCATTATTGGGAAAACGCACCACCACTCGACCCAAAGGGTTACTGTTACCCGCTACCTGGCGCAACATAACGCCCCCTGGGCGTTGCCAATCAACCTCGGCGGGGTCTAGCTGCGCACCGGACATATTGATCACCTGCATATTATGCTGGGCTAAATAGTCGGTGTTCTGACGTATACGGGGCAGAACATCTTCACGCAGGATAGTAGGCGGAATCGTCCAGCTGGGATTGATCGTTAGGTGGCTGATGGATGAGTGAATAATAGGCGTTTCACGGCGCGGCGACCCAACGACCACCCGAGCATTCCACTGCTGGCCGTTTGGCCGAATATAGTGCAACTGGTAGCCTGCGATATCCACCCAGGCCCGCGGCTCGCTAGACTGCTGGGGGCTTATCCAGCGAGCACGCTCCAGATTAACCCGCAACTGATCAACACGTGAGGCGGCAGGTGCATTAAGCGCCAGACGAGTACGATCGCCGACGACGCCATCGGCGGTTAATTGATGGCGCCTCTGAAAGCGTTTTACGGCCATTTCGAGTTCAGTATCAAAGGTGCGTCTATCGCCTGGCGCCTGAACGCCAATCATGGGATAGGCGCTGCTGTCTGCCGAGACCAGGCCATCTTCTCCCCACATCGCCAAACGTTGGCGCAGCAGGATAACGTCATCATCCCTATCACCCGGACGCAGCGAGACTTCGCGCGACGGCAAATACGGGGTGCTGCCTAGCGTGGCCATCTGACGATAGCGACTGAGCGCCTCTCGCAACTGCTGATACTCACTTGAGGCCGGGCGAGCCAGTTCAAAGGCGCGCTCCAACGCCTGGTCATCAACGGCCTGAGCAACGCGAGCCAGCGAGTAGCGACGCTCAGGGCGTGGGGCATCCCAATTCGGCTCAACGTCACGCGGGTTGACCTTGCCACGCTCCAAGTGATCGAGCGCCAACAACAGCGACGACGTTGCCTGAATATCAAACGCGGCCTGAGCGGACTCTCCAGCGTTCTGGCTACTCTGGAAAGCGCTCAACAATCTATCGGCACGGTAGTCACTAGGGGTCAAACCATCACTTTCAAGCAGGTTAAGCGCATTGGCTAACGCCTCAACCGATGAAGCCTCGCGCCAAGCTAGCTGCTCATTACGCAATTGATAAAATTCACGGATCGGCAGCGACGCCTGATCTTCAGCCGCCAAGCGCTGTATAAGTGCCTGTTTAAGCGGCTCAGAGGCCGCATACGCCGGTGTTACACCGAAGGGGATATGGGACAGTGCTAGACCTAGAGCGGCCCCTATCGCCCATTGTCTTAGTGACTGCATCTCGTTCATCACCCTCTCCTTGCGTTACTATGAATTCCCATTCGCGGCATGCTTACTTTCATCATAGCCGTTTACTGTTTTTCGTCGTCGCTCTTGTCAGCAGGATTGCTCTGTATGGTAACCCGTTTGCGCCCACTATCGTTGTCATGCTGTTTACCTTTCGCGTTCATTAGCCTCCCTTTATACGCGAGCAGTTTCTTTTCTGATGTCGCCTCAACGCCTCCTCCCGGTGTGTTATCACTTAATCATCAGTTGCTTCAATTAGCGCCTTCGGCTACCCCAGAAGCGCTGCGCCTTGCCGCCCAAGCGCTTAGCTGTGCGGATCCCAATGTCGAGCGGCTGGCAGTTATCGACTATTCACTGCCTTCCACCGAGCGGCGCATGTGGGTCTTTGATCTGCGCCAGCACACGCTACTGTTTGAGGAATTGGTCTCCCATGGTCAGGGTTCTGGTGATGCGCAAGCCGAAACCTTCTCGAATATTCCTGAAAGTTATCAATCAAGTCTTGGCTTGTTTCGTACCATGAATAGCTATTACGGACGCAACGGCTACTCCCTTAGGCTTAACGGGCTGGAACCCGAGGTCAACGACCTCGCCTACGAACGTGCCATTGTGATTCATGGAGCCGACTACGTTAGCGACGACTTTATCGCGCAAACAGGTCGTCTCGGCCGCAGCCATGGCTGTCCCGCTGTACGCGAGGATATCACTTACCCGCTGATTGATAGCTTAAGAGAAGATCAGTATGTGTTTGCCTATTACCCCGATGAAGAGTGGCTCGCCAGCTCAGATTTCTTACGCTGCCAAACGCCAGGCTCCCCCCATTTAGCGCAGCGTTAAATTCGTCTCATACGCGTTGGTGGTGGCATGTGTTGGTTCTTATGTCATGCTGAGAAGCAGTGCAGCATGAATAAGCTAACTAACGCATGAGGCCTTATGACTCAAGTCAAGAAGCTGGATCTCGCATTGCAAGGTGGTGGGGCACACGGCGCTTATTCATGGGGCGTCATTGACCGCCTGCTTGAAGATGAGCGCATCGAAATAGAAGGTATTAGCGGCACCAGTGCCGGCGCCATGAATGGCGTGGTGATGGCCGATGCCCTTACCAGGGGCGGCAAGCCGTTAGCCAGGCAAGCACTTACGGACTTTTGGCAGGCCGTCAGCCGCGCGGGTATGGCAAGCCCGGTACGCCGTTCGCCGATGGATGTCTGGACCGGCAACTGGAGCCTTGATCATTCGCCAGGCTATATCGCGATGGACCTTATGACGCGCCTGATCTCGCCCTATCAATTCAACCCGTTGAACGTTAACCCACTGCGTGACATCGTTGATGCACACATTGATTTCGAGCGGGTGCGCCAATGCGAGCAGCTTAAGCTGTTTGTGGCGGCCACCAATGTGCGCACGGGCAAACAGCGTGTCTTTCGTCGTGAAGAGATGAGCCTTGATGCTGTGATGGCCTCTGCCTGTTTACCCTTGATGTTCCAGGCCGTTGAAATTGATGGCGAGGCCTACTGGGATGGTGGCTACATGGGCAATCCTGCACTGTTTCCCTTAATGGAGGAGTGCAGTTCACGCGATATCCTGCTGATACAAATTAACCCTATCAGCCGCGACTCAGTACCGACCTGTGCGTCATCCATTCTGAACAGACTTAACGAAATTACCTTTAACGCCGCGCTGATTAAAGAGATACGCATGATTGCGCTACTGCAACACGCCCTGGAAGAGCAAGGGATCAATAACTGTTACCAGCAGGCACTCTTTCATCGTATTAGCGGCGAGCAAGCGCTGGAAAATCTTTCTGTTTCCAGCAAGATGAATTCGGAATGGTCGTTTCTTTCACACCTTTTTGAACAAGGCCGAGACGCCGCGCAGCGCTGGCTGGATGAGCACTTCGAGGCAATCGGCAATCACTCAACGCTGGATATCGACGCCGTTTACCTGCACGACTAAACAGCACTATTGTGATGCATGCCGCCTACGGCATGCCCATCAACAGCGCGTGGGGCTGTTCCTCTTTCTGTAAATCTCCGGCCTATAAAAAGTAACCAACTGATAAGGCTTACAAAAACCCCCGATGGCGAATTAATTGCTTAACTATCTCTTGTGATGGTAGGCGTAGACCAGGCCCAACCGGGTACGAGTGCGTCGAGCCTGACCTTCAATGACGAAGGCATGTTCTCGTGAACACGTAACGCAGCAAAGCGATTTAGCGTTGCGTGATGCTCAACTGGTTCAAGATCCCCGAGGCCATCTCATGGACATACGCAATAAAGCCAATCGTATTCGACTGCTGACGTTCTCCACGCCTCAGATGCGTGCCTTCCACTTGTCGTGGTTTGCTTTTCATATCTGTTTCTTTGGCTGGTTCGGCATCGCGCCACTCATGGCGGTGGTGCGCGATAACCTTTCCCTGACACAGACACAAATTGGCAACACGATCATCGCGTCTGTCGCGATTACCGTTATCGTACGGCTCCTGATCGGATTGCTGTGTGACCGATTAGGACCGCGCAAAACCTACACGGGCCTGCTCATTTTAGGCTCCCTACCGGTCATGGGCATCGGCTTTGCCAATAGTTTTGAGACGTTCCTGCTAGCCCGCTTAGCCATTGGCGCTATCGGTGCCTCATTCGTGATTACGCAGTACCACACCACCATGATGTTTGCGCCCAATGTCGTGGGTACCGCCAATGCAACGAGTGCGGGCTGGGGTAATCTGGGAGGCGGTACCACGCAAATTCTCATGCCGCTTATCTTTGCAGGCATGCTAATGCTGGGCGTTAACGAAGCGCTAGGCTGGCGTCTTGCCATGGTCGTGCCCGGCATTGTGATGTTTATCACCGGGCTCGGTTACTGGTTCCTCACGCAGGATGCGCCTGACGGCAACTTTAGTGACCTGCGCGCACGGGGTGAATTGCCCGAGGCAACGGGCGAGAACAGCGCCACTCAATGCTTTTTAGCAGCGGCGAAAGACATCCGCGTTTGGGCACTGTTTGTAGTTTATGGGCTCTGTTTTGGTGTTGAACTTACGATCAACAATATTGCGGCTATCTACTTCTTCGACAAATTCGACTTAACGCTGGCAATGGCTGGCATGATTGCAGGGCTTTTTGGGTTGATGAATATTTTTGCCCGCACACTGGGTGGTGTTTTCTCGGACCTATTCGCCAAACAGGGCGGGTTAAAAGGACGCGTGCGCTGGCTATTTATTGCGCTGCTTTGTGAAGGTATTGCGCTGGTCGCCTTTTCGCAAATGCACATTCTAAGCTTGGCCATTGGCATCATGCTGGTGTTTAGCCTCTTCGTACAAATGGCCGAAGGCGCCACGTTCGGTGTCGTGCCGTTTATCAATAAAAAAGCCTTGGGCGCAGTTGCCGGGATTGTGGGTGCAGGCGGAAATGTCGGCGCCGTCTCGGCAGCCTTTCTGTTTCGCAGTGAAAGCTTAAGCTATCAACAAGGGCTATTTTACCTGGGCGTGACCGTTCTGGTACTGGCCTCGTGTGTATTAGTCGTTCGGTTTAACGACATAACGGAAGCACAAGAAGCAAACGCTTACCGTGATGCCGTGGGCGATGATACCGGTGCGGGGGCCCTTTCATTACGTTAGCGCCAGGCATTACGTTAACACCAGGCATTACACTCAAGCAGCCCCCTACTCTCCGCCGCAAGCCAGCCATGGGAGAAGGGGCAACGCGGCGAGTAAAAGGAAATCGTTATGTCATCTGCCCAGCAGCTACTCTTAACCGCCATTCGTTGCGATATCGACAATTTTCGCTATTTAGCAACGACCTCAGAAATCGTTGCGGATATTAGCCGTTTTATCCATGTGCTTCAGCGCGAACGCGGTGCCTCAACGATTTATCTCGCCTCTCAAGGTCAGCGCTTTAAAACACGCCGCCAGACGTATATTAACAAGAGCAAAGAGGCCGAAGCGCTGCTGCGCAGGCGCTTAGAGGCGCTAAGCCAGGAAGTGCGCCCGCAGGCGGCGGCACGCCTGTTGCGCCGGATAGCCGCCGTGTGGAACGCCCTGGACGACTTAAACGTACTGCGCAGCGCCATTGATAACGTTGCTATTTCTCCCGATGCCGCCACCCAAGCCTTTAATCACCTTATTGGCGGTTTGTTAGCGATTGTCTTCGAAGCTGCCGACACCTCAGACGATCCAGATATCACCCGCGCGCTGGTGGCTATTTTCCATCTCATGCAAGGCAAGGAGCTAGCCGGACAAGAGCGTGCCTGTGGCGCCTTTGGCTATACCCTTGGCCATTTTGATGACAATCATCGCCAACTTCTCGGCCAACTGGTTAACGACCAGCAGCGCTGTTTTGACACTTTTATCGAATTTGCTACGCCAGACGCCGTGCTTGCCTGGCAGCAGGCCGTTTCAGCCAGCACGCTAACCGGCATTCAACAGCTGCGTGAGGCCGCCTGCCAGCCAGCGTCGCCGCACATAACGTCTAACGCGTTGGGTGAAACCTGGTACGAGCTAACCACGCTGCGTATCGACGCCATTAAAAGCGTCGAAGATACGTTAAACGCACAGTTAGCCGCGCTTTGCTATCGCAAAATACACCAGGCAGAAGCAACGTTTGAGCAGACCAAAACCAAGCATGGCGCGCATAAGCCTGCGCCTTGCGAACAGTTACTGGCACTTAACCATGCCCAGCCGCTGGGTGATTTAACGGCCAGCGCGCTGACCTCACCGCTTGGCCGCTCCCTGATAGCGTTAACCCAGGCCCAGTCCAGCCGCCTACAAGGGTTAAGCGATGAGCTGGAAAATACCCGTAAGGCACTGCGTGAACGTAAGCTGATTGAACGCGCTAAAGGACTTATTATGGCGCACCAATCAATAAGTGAAGAGGAGGCTTACCGCTTTCTTCGCAAGACATCGATGGATCAAAGCAAAAGCATGGCAGACATGGCGCAAACCATTCTCGATCTCTCCTCCATGCTCAAAGAGGCTCCAGCACACTCACGCTAAACGGGCCATCCAGTGATGTCACCTGGTTTGATTGAGCCCGGCATGGTCGATACGCCCTTTTTTGATGAACCGCCTGAAACGGCGCTGGAAGCTCGCGATGTCGCTAACGCGGTTATTTATGCGCTCTCTCAACCGGCTCATGTCGACGTTAACGAGATCCTGATTCGCCCCACCCCGCCGAGTGACTAACCGATAAAACAGGTTACGCAGCTCAAAAGGGGCTACTCCTTGCATTTGGCCTTCATAGCCCGCATACACTCTACTAACAAGCGTGCTAATGATTTAACCGCGTACCGTCTCATTGCATACGCGCCCAAATTCTTAAGCATGCTCCACGTCTTTATTAGTAGGTGAAATATGAGCCAACTCTCTTCGACCGCGCTCTCTGTTCTCGACCTTGCCCCTATACGCCAAGGCGGCAGCGCTGCTGAAACGTTCCGTGATAGCGTTTCACTGGCACAGCGAGCCGAGCAGTTGGGCTATACCCGTTACTGGCTTGCCGAACATCACAACATTCCTGGAATAGCCAGTGCCGCCACGTCCGTTCTGATTGGCCATTTGGCAGGCCACACTTCCACTATACGGCTAGGCTCGGGCGGGGTAATGCTGCCTAATCATCCTCCGCTTGTGATTGCCGAGCAGTTTGGCACGCTGGAAACGCTCTACCCTGGGCGCATTGACCTGGGGCTTGGGCGGGCGCCTGGTTCTGACGGTGCCACTATGCGTGCCATGCGGCGCAGCATGCATGCTGGCGTAGATGATTTCCCCGAGCAACTAAGCGAGCTGCGTCGCTACCTGGGTGATGCAGAGCCCGGCCAGCAGGTGAAAGCGGTGCCAGGCCAAGGAACTAACGTGCCTATCTGGCTGTTGGGTTCAAGCGGCTACAGCGCCCAACTGGCCGCCAGGCTGGGCCTGCCCTTTGCGTTTGCGGCGCAGTTTGCACCCGGCTATCTATTTGAAGCGTTACGCCTCTACCGCGATAACTTCCGCCCGTCTGAGCATCTGGATAAGCCTTATGCCATGGTCGGACTGCCGGTGATGGCCGCTGAAAATGATGCCATGGCGCATTACCTTGCTACCTCCGCCCAGCAGAAGTTTCTGAACCTTATTCGTGGCAAGCCCACTCAGTCGCAGCCCCCGGTAGAGCAACTGGACTGGTCACCCATGGAGCAGTCGCAGGTCAACCAGTTCCTGGGTGCCGCGATTATTGGTGGTCCAGAAACAGTTAAAGCGGGACTTGAAGACTTTCAGGAACGTACAGGCGCCGATGAATTAATGATTAATAGTGACTTTTTTGATCATGCCGACCGCGTGCGTAGCTACGAAATCGTTGCTCAAGTAGCAAAATAAGCGCAACGTGCAGCCGCTTAAGGGGCTTCAGCAGATGCCCCTTCCATGTTGACAGCCGCATGTATCGCTGCGGCCTGGTACCATTAACGCCCATCACATGCTACTCGGCTTATCTCTACCAGGTATTAACCATGTCTACACTTACCTTCACCTTGATGACGCAAGACGACTTCGCTATTTTCTGGCCCACTTTTAAGGCGATTGTGGCGGAACAACACACCTATGCCATTGACCCCGACATTAGCTACGAGGCGGCCTACTCACTATGGTGCCAAGTACCCAAAGCCACGTATGCCGTAAGGGACTCAGCAGGCGAACTGGTGGGAAGCTACTACCTAAAAGCCAATGCGGCAGGCCCGGGTAGCCATGTGTGTAACTGCGGCTATATGGTCACCGCTGCCGCCCGCGGCAAAGGCGTTGCGCGCGCGATGTGTGAACACTCTCAGCAACTCGCCCGCACCCATGATTTTAAAGCCATGCAGTTTAACGCTGTCGTAGCTACGAACGACGCAGCGGTAGCGCTTTGGCAGCGTTTAGGATTTAGTATTGTGGGCACGGTGCCGAAGGCTTATTGTCACGCGACACAAGGACTCGTAGACAGCTACGTGATGCATAAATTCTTATAACTTAGTCGACTAACATATTAATTTTCATAACTTTTTATCGATATCACAACCACTCCAATGAACCATGCTCTGACAGGTGCATTAGGTTTGCTCATTGTCATGTTGATTGTAGTGGCGGCGCTTGGAATACCCGCAGAGAAAAGCGCAACAACCGATCCAAAGCAAGGGCGTTTGAGCTTTAAATAAACAACAGGAATAAAGGCGTTATGGCGTTTTACCCGGAGATGCCCGTTGCGCTAATGCATCCTGAAGATAGCGCTCTGCCCTACTGCTTCCCATCGTGGTCAAATGGGCCACATTGCGTTCCGGGATGACCGAGGTATCACCATAAAACTCAATGGCTTTTTCAACGCTCGCTTCGCGCAATAGGTGCACCATTGCGTAGGGTGAGCGGTTGGTGTAGTTCGAGGCGTCCTCTGGCGTGGCGTCCTCAAAGCAGTAGTCCGGATGAAAAGTCGCCAACTGATAAACACCTTCATAGCCCTGCTCGGCCAGCATGCTTTCTGCCAGTTCTACATAGTCCAGATAGTGGTCAAAGTGCTTAAAAAGCGTGGGAAAGACCAGCAGCGTGGTTTCTGTTTCCGGATGCTCATCCAACCACTGCACTTCGACCATCAGCTCTTCCAATGCCACCTCAAGCTTTTTTGAGCGTACGACGCCCACACGAATAGTGTCACGCTCTACTTCTCGCTGAGCAAAGGGACATACGTTTTCAGCCACAATAAAGTTGCGCACCCAGCTCAACGTTTGCTCAATGACAGCACTATCTGAATATTGCATCGCTCTTTTACATCCGCTTTATCGTGTTTAGTACGCGCCAGTGTACACTGATGGCTTAGCTGGTGCTTTTAGCCGTGCTGCGCAAAGCACGTTAGCGCAGCCTCATAGGATTTAAGGATATGCTCATCAAGAAGCTTTCGCGCTGCTTTCACATCGCGCTTTAAAGCAAGCGCCACTAGCTCATGGTGCTGCTGATCCAACTCCTGGCGAATGACCGGCATTTTGGGCCCCAAGCGCCGGTACCGATCAAATTGATCGTGCAACTGTTCAATAAACCGCAGCGACCATATAGAGCCACACGATGCGACCAGTGTGCGATGAAACTGGGTATGCAATCGCTCCCACTCATCGTCATTATCCAGCGTCATGTCGGCACATTTCAGGCGATGCTCTGCCGCGAGAAGGTTTGCCTCCCACGCCGCATCCCCCAGCGAAATTGCCTGTTCAAATGCCATGCCTTCCAAGGCTAAGCGCGTTGTTACAATATCATCCAGTTCACTGCGTGAAAGTGTTGGTACCCGAAAACCGCGCTGATTTTCCTGTATCAGCAGACCATAGGCGGCCAACTTGTTTAACGCTTCACGCAAGGGGCTTAAGCCCACTTGATACAACTCTTTAAGCGCATTGATTGCCAACTTTTCGCCAGCAGCAAAACGCCCATTAACCAGGTCTTTGCGTAAAATATCGTAAATACGGCTAGATGCTGTCGTTGTGGAGGGCTGAATGTACTGGTTCATGGTAGGGTCCTTTCATCCACCGGTGAGCGCATATCATTTATTCCGTTTGACGCCTGCTAACGCTCTTGATTATATTATTCTATCCTGAAAAATAATCGATTTTATCACTTATAAACGATATAAAGAGAAAATATGGTTTTTCAACGCATCTACTACCGTTTTCGGCCTGCTTATCATAGCGTGACACGCTGATGAAACAGACAGCCCTGTTCTGGGCCTTTTTTCGAGTCGGTATTTTTGGTTTCGGTGGCGGCCCCTCAATGATACCGCTGGTACATGCAGAAGTCGTTACACGCCACCAATGGCTGACGGACGAAGAGTTTGCCGATGTATTAGCCATTGGCAACACCTTACCTGGTCCTATCGCAACTAAAATGCCTGGTTATATAGGCTACCGTGTAGGCGGCATTAGTGGCTGTATAGCGTCGGTACTTGCAGTTTGTTTTCCCATGGTAGTTGCCATGGTGGTCATGCTGGGCGTTTTTAGTCGGTATCGGGATGTGGCCTGGATTCGAGGGATGGGGCAAGCCGTGGTTCCCGTCGTGATGGTGATGATGGGGCAACTGGCCTGGGACTTCTTTGATAAATCGCAAAAGGCGCTAGGCTGGCTTGTCAGTAGCCTAATGGCGATTACCGCTGGCATATTGATTTATTGGCTGGGCATTCACCCCGGTTTTATTATTGGCACGATTTTGCTGGTGGCGCTGTTACGCCCTTCCACGGCTAAAAAAGCGGAGCACTCAGCATGATTTATTGGGAGCTCTTCCTGGCGTTTTTTGTCCCGAACATTGTTGGCTACGGCGGTGGTCCAGCCATTATCCCCCTGCTTGAAGCCGAAGTAGTCGGCCGCTATGGCTGGATGACGTCTCAGGGTTTCGCGGAAACGCTTGCACTTGGAAACGCGCTGCCTAGCCCGATCGCTACTAAAATGGCCGGCTACGTGGGTTATGAAGTGGCCGGCATCGGCGGTGCCGCCGTCGCGATAGCGGCAACGGTTGTGCCTTCGCTACTGCTGATGATTGCCGCACTAGGACTTTTGTACCGTCATCGCGAGTCGCCCCAAGTCAAGCGTATGAGCCAATGGGTACGCCCAGTGATCGCCATTATGATGGTGTGGTTAACGTTTGGCTTTTTCCTTGAAGGCGTTAATGGCGCGGGGTGGGTACATACGCTGATTATCGGCGCCATTGCCGCGATTGCGCTGGTACGGTTCAGCGTTCATCCCGCGTTTGTGGTAATGGGTGCGCTTGTATACGGTGCCTTTATCCTTCCCTAAGGTTTGTACGAAAAGAGCCTATGCTCATCCTCTTCTCCTGCTTCAACCGTCGCGCGCTATTAAAGCGCCGGCGGTTGAAGTGGCTATTGCGACGCAACCCACGCATCATAATAGCTTCTTTCGTTCTCGGTTAATGTTAACTCCCTATGCCCCCACTGTTTTCCACCTCTGATAATGCCCCATCGGTTAACGGTTTTTTCAACGTTTTTCGCTACAGCAAGCGAGCCTTGGGCCTTGTTTGGGAAACCTCCCGCTGGATGATGTTCGGGCTGGCGCTTTGCACTCTGGTGGCTGGCGTGTTGCCTGCGGCGGGTGCCTGGGTGGGCCAACTAATCGTTGATGGCGTCGTCAACGCGATGGACACCTATCACGACACCCATTCCGCTAACCTGACAGTTATTATTATGCCGGTGCTTGAGCTTGTGGCGTTAGAGGCACTCATCATCGCCTTGATCGCACTGGCCCAACGCGGGCTTTCTGCTCAGCAGTCGCTGCTTCGTGCCCTGCTGGGCCAGAAAGTCAATGTCATGATTTTAGAAAAAGCGGGCACGCTATCATTAAGCCAGTTCGAGGATTCAGAGCTTTATGACCAATTAACACGTGCTCGCCGTGAAGCCTCCACGCGACCTTTAGCGCTGGTTAATAAAACCTTCGGGCTGCTGCAAAATGCCATCTCACTGGTCAGTTTTAGTGTACTGCTTGTGCAGTTTTCCCCTTGGGCGCTGCTGATTCTAGCGGCAGGCGCCCTGCCGGTGTTCGTTTCAGAAGCCAAGTTTTCAGGTGATGCGTTTCGCTTGTTTCGCAGGCGCTCACCTGATACGCGTATGCAGGGTTACTTGGAAACCGTGCTGGCCCGCGAAGACAGCATTAAAGAGGTCAAACTGTTTGGCCTTGAGACGCTTTTTTTGCAACGTTATCGCGACATTTTCAACCGGCTATTTAGCGAAGACCGGCGATTAACACTCCGCCGTGAGGGCTGGGGCTTCTTGCTTGGTTTGCTGGGCACGCTAACATTCTACGCGGCGTATGGATGGGTAGTGGTTGAGACGATTGCAGGTGCTATCACGCTGGGGCAGATGACCATGTACTTGATGGTATTTAAACAGGGGCAGTCTGCGCTTTCTGCAAGCCTGACAGCTATCAGCGGCATGTACGAAGACAATCTCTATCTTTCCAACCTCTACGAGTACCTGGAACAACCTACCCAGCAGGAAGACGGCACGCGCTTGCAAGGCGCTCTTCCCGGCGATGGGCTGCGCTTTGAAGATGTAAGCTTTGCTTACCCAGGCGGCAAGCAGGTATTGCAGCATATCTCACTGCACCTGTCTCCCGGTCAAAGCCTTGCCTTGGTCGGCGAAAACGGCTCAGGAAAAACCACGCTCATTAAGCTTTTAACGCGGCTTTATCACCCTACAAAGGGGCGAATTCTGCTGGATGGCAGTGATCTTCGTGACTGGGAAAGCAGTGCGCTACGCAAACGCGTCGGGGTTATTTTTCAGGACTTTGTCCGCTATCAATTGCCGGTTGGCGAAAATCTGGGCGTGGGCGACATCCAGGCGTTTAATAATCAAGAGCGCTGGCAGCAGGCCGCTCGCAATGGCATGGCTGACAGTTTTATCAAACGCATGCCTCAAGGCTATAACACTCAGTTGGGCCGCTGGTTTAAGGACGGACAGGAACTCTCCGGCGGGCAGTGGCAAAAAATAGCGCTCTCACGTGCTTACATGCGCGAAGAGGCCGATATTTTAGTACTGGATGAACCCACCGCCGCGATGGACGCTGCCGCTGAAGCCGACGTATTTACCCGGTTTCGGCAGCATAGCCGCAATAAAATGACGATTCTTATATCGCACCGCTTCTCAACCGTCCGCAATGCGGATCTCATCCTCGTTATCGACCAGGGAGAAATTATTGAACGCGGCACGCATGAAGAACTACTCGCGATAAACGGCCGTTACGCCCATTTATTTCACCTGCAGGCGAAAGGCTATCGCTAAGAGGGATTGATCAGAGCAGAAGCATTGCCAAAACGCCTGATTAAGCGGCTTGGCGATACCCCCGCAGGGCCTTGCACCCTTTACGGGAGTAGCTGCCTTTGCCCTTTTTGGGCGTTTGTTGTTGCATCTTGAACATGGGGGTTCGTAGCTTCGCTTTGAGCGCGTTGTCGCGAATCTTTTGCTTCATGGAATTTTCCTGTACAGCCGATTATTTAAAAGCTATATAAAAGCGGTGCCTGCTAAAACAGGCACCGCTAAGACATTATAAGAAGCTTAAGGTTCCTCAGCACTCATTTAAGATCACTCGTCCCAGGCGGGCGCAAAGTCAGGGTTGGCGATGCGCTCCTTGCGGTCCAGCTTGGCAATGTCGGTCATTTCGCTGTCGCTTAGCACAAGATCAAACGCGGCAATATTGCTTTGGATGTTACGCGCCTTGGTGGAAGAGGGAATGGTGATCATATTGCGCTGATTGACCCAAGCCAAGGCAATTTGCGCAGGCGTTACGCTATGTGCATCAGCAATCTGCTTGAGGGTCGCATCGTCCATTACCTTGCCCACCGCCAGCGGCATAAAGGCCGTTACCTGAATACCGTGATGCTCGCAGCGCTCAACCAGCTTGCGGTTTTGCAGAAAAGGATGCACTTCGATCTGGTTGGTGAGGATTTCGCCTTTACCCAAAATCTCCACCACTTTATCAAGCTGCTCGATGGTGAAGTTGGATACGCCGATATGGCGCGCCTTGCCCAGTGCCTTTACTTCTTTGAGAGCAGCCAGATACTCTTCCATCGCCACTTCGTTATCCGGCGATGGCCAATGGATCAGTAGTAGGTCAACGTAATCGGTGCCCAGTTTTTCAAGGCTTTCATCAACGCTCTCTTTCAAGCGCTGCGGCGCCAGGTTGTCGTGCCACACCTTGGTGGTTAGAAAAATGTCGCCACGTGGCACGCTGCTGTCACGGATCGCTTCACCAACGCCCTTCTCATTACCGTAAAACTGAGCGGTGTCGATATGGCGGTAGCCTGCTTCAAGCGCCGCATGAATGCTCTCTTTTAGCGTATCGCCTTCCAAGCGAAAAGTACCGAAACCGGGGTTAGGCATAACCTTTTGCATCATTAACATCCTTTTCTATTGATAGCGTGTTAATTAACATGGGGCAGCCGTCACGTGACTTCAACCACTCACTAGAAAAACCCCTTAATAGGCTTGGCATTAACCAGGCGGAATTTACGGGCATTTTGATCCACGTTTGGCGCCATAAGCGATAGAATTATAAAAATTCGCTTGCTAACATTCTCTTGCTAACCAAGATACCGCCCATGCCCTCAGATAACGACACGCTTGCAGCGACCGATGCCCCACTGCTTCCCATTCATCGCCAGCCGGGCTTTCTAAGCTTTCTTCTCTCCCGCCTTGCAGCCGTTTTTGCCATGCAAATTCAAGCCATTGTGGTGGCATGGCAAGTATATGACATTACCCGTGATGCCATGTCGCTTGCCTATGTGGGGCTTGCGCAGTTTTTGCCCATGGTGATTTTACTGCTGCCCGCCGGCGATGTGGTCGACCGTTTTCCGCGCAAGCGCATTCTGCAACTCAGCTGGGCAGTACAGGGCATTTGTAGTGCACTACTGCTTTTATTGGCGCAGGCCAATCACGGTAGCGTTATTGAATTTTATGTTGTGCTGGCTCTGTTTGGCTGTGCTCGGGCATTTACCGGCCCCACGCTGCAAAGTATGTTGCCCAATATTGTGCCCCGCGCTCAGCTTGCCCAGGCCATTGCGCTGAATAGCTCGATCATGAAAGTCGCAGTGATTAGCGGGCCATTGCTGGGCGGCGTACTTTACAGTGTGGGCGGCGGCAGCCTGGCTTATACCGTGTGCTTGGGCTGCTTTATCGTCGCGCTGGCCTTACTGATGCTGGTACCGGTGCGCTATGTCGAGAAAGCCAAGGTATTAGAAAGCACCGCTTGGAAGCGTTTTCCGCAGGTATTCGTTATATCCGCTATCAGCCGATTATTCTGGGCGCCATTTCGTTGGATCTATTTGCCGTGCTGCTGGGTGGCGTCGTGGCGCTGCTGCCCATTTACGCTCAGGAAGTTCTGCATGTTGGCCCTGAAGGGCTAGGTGCATTGCGCAGCGCAATTGCGGTGGGTGCATTATTGATGGGGCTTTATCTTGGCGTTCGCGGCATCAAGCGCCGCGCCGGGCATGTGATGTTTGCCGCCGTGGCCGTGTTTGGCCTAGCGAATCTGGTGTTCGCCTTCTCAACCCTGTTCTGGGTGTCAATGATCGCCATGCTGGTGGCGGGTGCGGCCGATATGATCAGCGTTTATGTACGCACCACTGTGATTCAGCTGGCCACGCCGGATGAAATGCGCGGCCGGGTGAATGCCGTCAATATGCTGTTTATTGGCTCAAGCAATGAGTTGGGCGAGTTCCGCGCAGGCAGCATGGCTGCCGGGTTTGGCGTAGTGCCCGCCGCGGTGATTGGCGGCGTGGGCACGTTGGCGGTGGTCGGCCTGTGGATGCGCCTGTTCCCAACGCTACGTCAGGTCGACCGATTCGATGATGCCCGCTGAGGCAAGCGCATTAGCGGGGCTGCTCGCCACCATACTCACCACGCTGCCCACCAGAATCACGCAGGGTGATGGCAGCGGATGATCCGCCAGGCGTTGGGGCATATCGTTAAGGGTACCCACCAATGCCTGCTGTTCAGGCAGGCTGGCATTGGCTACCAGCATGATCGGCCACTCATCGGGCAAGCCGGCCTGACGTAGCCCTGCGCAAATGGCCTCTACCTTGGAAAGCCCCATATAAAACACCAGGGTTTCATCGCGGCGGGCCAGAGTTTTCCAGTCGGGCGCGCCGCCCTCACGGCATAGCTGTGCGGTAATAAAGCGCAGCTGCTGAGAGTGGCCCCGGTCGGTTAGCGGGATCCCCAGGCTTGCGGCGGCGGCAGACGCCGCAGTAATGCCGGGCACGATGTGCGCGGGCACATTGGCATCCGCCAGAGCGGCAAGCTCTTCGCCCATACGCGCAAAGATACCGGGGTCACCGCCTTTCAAGCGCACCACCGATTTTCCGGCGCTTGCCAGCTTGACCATCAAAGCGCCAATTTCCGCTTGAGGCATACTGTGATGGCCGCTAGCCTTGCCGACGTAGTAGCGCTCGGCGGAAAGCGGAACCAGCCCCAACACATCGTCGCCGACCAAACGGTCATACACGATAGCATCGGCCTGCATTAACAGCCGGGCGGCTTTCAGCGTTAACAGCTCCATATCGCCACTGCCCGCGCCCACCAGATACACATGCCCAGCCGTGCATTCTCCGCGCAGCTTAAGCGAAGGAGTGCTTGAGGCGCTGCGCGTAGAGCGCTGGAATGGCGACAGCACACGCTGCGTAAAGCGCATCGTGGCCTCAGGCCACTTCTGTAGTAGACGCTTGCTTAGCACGCGCATGTGAACGCTCCTCTTCAATCAGGGACTTCAATTCAGGCAAACAACTACCGCATTGGGTTCCGCAGGCAAGCCGTGCGCCCAACGCTTCAACGCAGGTATCACCGGCCCGAATGGCATTAACAATCGCCGCCTGGCCCACCTGGTGGCAGCTGCATACCACGGGGCCGGTATCGGCGGCTCCATCGTCACACCCCGCTAACAGCCGGCGCCGGTGCTTATCACTTATGACTGTTTCATTAAAACGCGCTTCAAGCCAGGCAAGCCCAGGCAGTTCGCGCGGCGGGCCGACCATCAGCCACCAGCGCAGTTTACCTTCCACAATAGCCGCAGCGCGCAGGCGGCCATTGCCGCTGTCTTCACACCACAAAGAAGCCCCTTCGGGCAGCCACATAGCGAGTAGCGCCAGCCAGTCATTTACCGGCTTTGAATCTGCCAGCTGCCAGCGCTGGCAGCCCTGCATGGGCACGCGCGCCCAGTAATCGCTTTTACACCACGAGGGCGCTTCCTGCTGGCTATTATCCCCTAATGGGTGAGCAATCAACAGCGTTGCCTCCCAAGCCGTGTTAAGCGGCGCCAACGCCACCGCGCCGTGCTTGGTTTCCGGCTGGCCTGAAACGGAGTCGGTGATGGATTTTAGCAGGGCACCGCTACGCGCCGATTTACTGAACGCATCGCTCCAGTGCATGGGAATAAACACCTCGCCACGCCGCTGGGCATTCGAGATTCGCACTCGCCCTCGGTACTCGCCGCTTGCGGCGGACAATACTGCCAGCTGCTGGTCACCAATGCCATAGTTCGCGGCATCGTTTGGGTGGAGTTCGATAAACGGCTCATAGCGGTGGTTCATCAGCCGGGGGGCGCGCGCCGTCCGCGTCATGGTGTGCCATTGGTCGCGAATACGCCCGGTATTCAGGCGCAGCGGATAGGCGTCACTTAAGCGTTGCTCCGGCAAGCGCGGCGTTATGGCGATGAAATTGGCTCGCCCATTAGGCGTGGCGAATTCACCGTCTTCAAACAGCCGCGCCGTTCCGTGAGGTGCTGAAGACGTCACCGGCCATTGAATTGGCGCCAGCGCGTCGTAGCCCTCGCGCCCAAGCCCCACCAGGCCGGAAATATCGAATAGCCGTTTACTCGTCCCTTCATTCTCGAAAGCGGAAAGGCGCGCGTGCTCATCAAAAATCTCATGGGGATAGGTATAGTCAAACGCCTCATGAAAGCCCAACCGCTTGGCGGCTTCGCACATAATCCACCAATCGTGACGCGCCTGCCCAGGCGCAGGTAGCAAACCACGCTGCCGTGAAATACGCCGCTCGGAATTGGTCACCGTGCCATCTTTTTCAGACCATCCCGTCGCGGGCAGGATAATATCGGCATAGGCCAGCAGATCAGTATGGCTGACGCACTCTGACACAATCACCAGCGGGCACTTTTCAAGCGCACGCCGCATGCGGGCGGCATCCGGCAAGCTGACCGCCGGGTTAGTGGCCATTATCCAAAGCGCCTTTATGTCGCCTCGTTCAACCGCGCCAAAAAGCTCAATCGCCTTATAGCCGGGCGCCTGGGGCAATTCGGGCGTTAACGTTTCAGTTGCCCAAAAGCGGGTGACTCGGTCCAAGGCGCCGGGCGTATGGTAATCCATATGCGCGGCCAGCTGGTTGGCAAGCCCGCCCACTTCGCGTCCGCCCATGGCATTGGGCTGGCCGGTAATCGAGAAAGGCCCCGCCCCCGGCAAGCCGATTTTGCCGCCCGCTAGGTGGCAGTTGATGATCGCATTGCACTTGTCGGTACCGCTGGTGGATTGGTTGACGCCCTGGGAGTAGAGCGTCACGACATGGAGTTGGCTGGCAAACCAGTAGTAAAAGGTCTCCAGCCGCTCTGGGTCGATATCACATATGGCCGCCACGTCATTAATATCATGCTGGCTCGCAGCCAACAGCGCTTCATCAAAACCTTGTGTATGGCGATCCAGATAGAGCTGATCCAGCTTGTTATTCTCAGCCATCCAGGCCAACAGGCCGTTAAACAGCACTGCATCGCTGCCGGGTGCGATGCCTAGGTAAAGGTCGGCAATCTCGCAGCTGTCGGTCACGCGCGGGTCAATGACCACCACCCGCATCAGCGGATTGCGCGTTTTGGCGACCTTCAAGCGCTGATAAAGCACCGGATGGTTCCAAGCCAGATTCGAGCCCACCAGCACCACCAGCTCGGCCTCTTCAATATCTTCATAGTTGCAGGGAACGGCATCCGCGCCCAACGAGCGTTTATACGCCGCCACGGCAGAGGCCATGCAGAGTCGCGAGTTGGTATCCAGGTGCGGCGTGCCTAAAAAGCCTTTAAATAGCTTATTGGCCACATAGTAATCTTCGGTCAATAGCTGGCCTGACAGGTAGGCACCCACTGACTCAGCACCGTAAGTTGCGCGAGTCGTTTGCAACCGCTCTGCCAAGGTGGTTAACGCCACATTCCAGTCAACCGCTTGGCCATCAACCCTGGGGGTAGTGAGCCGGTCATGCAGGCCTAGGGTTTCGTGAAGTGCTGAGCCTTTGACGCATAGCCGACCAAAGTTGGCGGGATGGTCGCGGTCGCCTTCAACGGCGCTGATTGTGCCGCTAGCCACAGTGGCGATTACGCCGCAGCCGACACCGCAATAAGGGCACGTCGTGTTTGCTTTACAAGCCGAGCGTGTGGCCTGGGACATACTGATTTCCTCCCGCTTAAAAAGCAAAAAGCGCCCAAGCGAGCCTCAAAGAAGCCTGCCTGGACGCCGTTGTCTCAGGGACACCTGCACCGGTGCCAAATGTCGCACTGCCGGGATTGGGCACATTTATTAATGGCCTGTCGTCTAATGGCATTAGCGTTGTTATTTGCCCGTCAAACTCGATGGCTGCCTTTTATTGTGCCGATAAACCCGTCTGTGCTTTGTTGCTTGTTGATAAGGTAATAGCAAGGCCTACGCCAACCAACCCATTAAAACAAAAACACCAAATTAAACAGAAGGTTAATAACCAATAAAATATCTTTCGACTTATCTTGTAGGCAGGTTTTTTGCTAACGCTGACTACTCACGGTGCATTCTTACCGCTTAGCGCACCAATAGCGTGCGCAGGCTGAGCGTAAGCGGCTGAAAAGGCGCTGCCTTCAATCTATCTCTTTAAATCAAAGCATTGATAATCAATATAAAAATAAATAATAGCCGAGGCTTGGCTGATAAATTGCCCTGTACTGGTTAGATAAATTCAAGCTTAGCTGGCAGCCAACGGTGGCTGCTCTGTGCGAAACCCAGCTAACGGGTTTGGCCTCAGCTACCGGGCAACGAAGCCCCTGAGTCTGCTTTCCTGGCAATCCACTTGCCCGGGACGCTGACTCAGGGGCTTTTTTATTGGCTTTTCTTCAGCGCTGCGCCACGACAGCATTTATCGCTGCCGAGTATTTGTGGATAGGCATTTGTAGCCAAGCGCTAAACTGTAAGGAGCAACCCATGATCGCTATCTCTCGGTGCTCGTCTGATGATCACTTAGTCGTTATCGGCAACGGCATGGCGAGCCATCGACTGCTTGAGGCCATCGTTAAATTGCCTCATCGACCCCAGCAGATAACGGTGATTGGTGCAGAAGCATCTCCTGCCTATAACCGGATACTGCTATCGCCACTGCTCGCCGATGAAATGCCGCCTAGCGCCCTCGCCCTGCGTGATACGCAGTGGTACGCCAAGCACGGGATCATCCTTCACCTGAATGAATGCGTGCTGGAAATCGACCGCGAAGAGCGGCGTGTTGTCACTACCTGCCGCACGCTGACCTATGACCGCTTGGTGATTGCCACCGGCTCACGCCCAACGCTGCCCGAGGTTCCCGGCATTGGCCTTAACGGCGTGTATGGGTTTCGTACCCTGCAAGATGCCGACACGCTTGCAACGCTTGCCCTACAGGGCGGCGAATGTGTGGTGGTCGGCGGCGGTTTGTTGGGCCTGGAGGCCGCCGAAGGGCTTCGCAAGCGGGGTGCCAGCGTCAGCGTTCTACAGCGCAGCGAGCGGTTAATGAATCGTCAGCTGGATAGCATGGCCGCCGGGCTTCTAGAAACAACGCTTACCCAACGTGGCTTGACCATCTTAACCAATGCACGCATTAGCCATTTTGAAGACGACGGCGCGGGCAACTTAGCCGCTGTCGTACTCGAGGATGGCCAGCGCCTGCCTGCCCAAAGCATCATCGTGGCAACCGGCGTTACACCTAACGCAGAACTTGGCCATCAGGCAGGCCTGGCTACACAGCGCGCCATTATGGTCGATGCCACGCTCACCACCTCAGACCCACGTATTCATGCGTTGGGTGAGTGTTGCCAGTTCGAACAGCACACCTACGGCCTGGTCGAGCCAATCTGGCGCCAGGTAGATGTGTTAGCCAACACGCTGTGTGGCGATGGCAGCGCCCGCTATCGTGAGGCGCCGACTGCAACCAAGCTTAAAATCAGCGGCCTGGCCCTCTACGCGTTTGGCCCCACGGAGGCCGCGCCAGAACACGAAGTACTGCATTACAGCGACCCGGAAAGCGGCGATTACCGCCGTTTGTTACTGCGTAACGGAAGGCTTGAAGGCGCCGTGCTGTATGGCGATACCCATTCCGGCCCCTGGTATTTCGCCCAAGCGCTAGCCAAAACCGATCTGGGCGCCTGCCGCCAGGCGCTGCTGTTCGGTGAAGCCGATGCCAACGCCCTGCTTCTTGATACCCCACCCACTCCCTCATCGACGCTGGAGGCAGCTTAGCCATGTCCACCACCTCTAAACGCAACGTGGTTATTATTGGTAACGGTATGGTCGGCCACCACTTGGTCGAGCAATTGATTGAAAACGGCGCCTTAGCGCAGATGAATATCACCGTGTTTGGCGAAGAGCGCCACCGCGCTTATGACCGTGTGCACCTTTCCGAATACTTCAAAGGCCGCGACGCCGAAGCGCTGGCCCTCTGCGATGCCGATTACTACGCACGCCACGGCGTTACGTTCAACAGCTGCGAAGCGGTTGTATCCATCGACCGCGCTGCAAAAACAGTCGCCACCGAACACGGGCATTACGCCTATGATCACTTGGTGCTGGCCACCGGCTCCTACCCATTTGTGCCGCCCATTCCCGGTAACGATCGCGAAGGCTGCCTGGTGTATCGCACGCTGGACGACCTGGACGCCATCCGCGATGCGGCGCAAAGTGCCGCCACCGGTGTCGTGGTGGGCGGCGGCCTGTTAGGTTTGGAAGCGGCCAACGCGCTGCGCGGCTTGAATCTGGAAACTGCAGTGATCGAGTTCGCTCCACGCCTGATGCCCATGCAGGTAGATGCTGAGGGCGGCGAGCTGCTGCGCGAAAAAATCGAAGCCTTGGGTGTTCAGGTACTGACCGAGCGGGCCACTCAGCGCATTGAAGATGGCGCAACCAGCCGTCATCGCATGGTGTTTCAGGATGACAAAATACTGGAAACTGACCTAATCGTGTTCTCGGCGGGCATTCGCCCCCGGGACCAGCTTGCCCGCGAGTGCGGCCTGGAGATCGGCGAGCGTGGCGGCGTAGTGATTAACGATCAGTGTCAAACCAGCGACCCGGCGATTTTAGCCATTGGCGAAGTGGCGCTGTGGAATCAGAGCATTTTTGGCCTGGTGGCGCCTGGCTATCAGATGGCAAAGACAGCGCTTTCGACGCTCACCGGTGGCGACGCTTCTTTTACCGGTGCTGATATGAGCACCAAGCTCAAACTTCTGGGTGTGGACGTAGGCTCGATTGGCGATGCCCACGGCAACCAAAACCCCGGCGCGCGGATGTTTCGCTACCTTGACCCGCTTACCCAGATTTACCGCAAGATGGTGGTCTCAAGCGACGGCAAAAAGCTTCTGGGCGCCATGCTGGTGGGCGATAACAGCGCTTACGACACCCTGATGCAGTACTACGCCAACGGTATCGAGCTACCCAAAGAGCCCGCCTCGCTGATTCTGCCGCAAAGCGGCGCCGCCCCGGCGCTTGGCCCGGGCGCGCTGCCGGAAACCGCGATGATCTGCTCGTGCCATAACGTCACCAAGGCCAGCATCTGCAGCGCCATTGACGCAGGCGCCAGCGACTTGGCATCCGTTAAAGGTGATACCCGCGCCAGCACCGGCTGCGGTGGCTGCGCGTCGCTTTTGAAAAGCGTGGTGGATCACGAGCTGGCCGCCCGCGGCGTCGAGGTGGACACGTCACTCTGCGAGCACTTTGCCTATACCCGCCAGGCGCTTTACGACATCGTGCGTGTGAAGGGAATAAAGACCTTCAGCGAGCTGATCGAAAAGCACGGCGCGCCGGACGCTCACCACCTGGGCTGCGATATCTGCAAGCCCGCTGTAGGCTCCATTCTCGCCTCCTGCTTTAACGAGCCGATTACCGACGCCGCGCATATTCCGCTGCAGGATACCAACGATACCTTCATGGCCAATATGCAGAAGAACGGCACTTATTCGGTGGTGCCGCGCATCGCAGGTGGGGAAATCACGCCGGATAAACTGGTGGTGCTGGGACAGGTAGCGCAAAAGTATGGCCTTTATAGCAAGATCACCGGCGGCCAGCGGATTGATCTGTTCGGCGCCCGCCTGGAAGACCTGCCCGATATCTGGGCCGAGCTAATCGAGGCCGGCTTTGAAACCGGCCATGCCTACGGCAAGTCGCTGCGTACGGTAAAATCCTGCGTGGGCAGCACCTGGTGTCGCTACGGCGTGCAGGACAGCGTAGGCATGGCGATCAAGCTTGAGAACCGCTACAAGGGCCTTCGTGCACCGCACAAGATCAAGTTTGGCGTATCAGGCTGTACCCGCGAGTGCGCCGAAGCACAAAGCAAGGATATCGGGATTATCGCCACCGAAAACGGTTGGAACCTCTACGTGTGCGGCAACGGCGGTATGCGCCCACGCCATGCGGAGCTGTTTGCCACCGATCTTGACGATGAAGCCCTCTACCGCACCATCGACCGCTTCCTGATGTTCTACGTGCGCACGGCGGATCGTTTACAGCGCACCTCGGTATGGCGGGAAAACCTTGAAGGCGGGCTGGAGTATCTGAAAGAGGTAATTCTCGACGACCGCCTGGGCATGGGCGAGGAGCTGGAGCGCCAGATGCAAACCGTGGTGGACAACTATCAATGTGAGTGGGCGGGCGCCATCAGCGACCCGGACAAGCTCAAGCGCTTTAGAAGCTACGTCAACGATAGCCGCCCGGACCCATCGATCATCATGACCAGTGAGCGCGGCCAGCTACGGCCTGCCTAATCGTCATCATTTCAAAGGGCTACTCCATGACCGCTACCGCAATGAAGCAAGCAACGGTTACACAAAGCAGAAAGGCACCGACCGGCCAGAAACTGTGCAGTAAAGCCGATCTGGTCGCATTTTCCGGGGTTGCTGCGTGGTTTGAAACGCCACAGGGGCCAAAGCAAGTCGCGCTATTCTACCTACCCGGCCACCCGCGTGAACTTTACGCCATTGACCACCACGACCCGTTTTCCAACGCCAATGTGATCGCCCACGGCATTGTGGGCGATATAAAGGGTGCCGCCGTGGTGGCTTCCCCCCTCTACAAGCAGCATTTTCGTTTAGAAGATGGTCAGTGCCTGGAAGATGAGAGCGTCACGCTACGCACCTGGAAGGTGAGTTTTAAAGGGGTTGATGTGTGGATTGAGGAATAAGCCACATAGGCGAAGATGCCCATGCAAGAAGCAGCTTCATCTTTCCCTGCCGTGCCGTTAACGGGCAAAAACACCTTGGACAATGCGCATTTTTTCCTGACGCGTTCGCTCCAGGTGTTCCGTTAGATAAACAGCCGCTTGTTGATTATCCCCCGCCTCCAGCAGATCAAGAATCGCCAAGTGCTCTTTATACTCAGGCACTGGCGATTCACGCCGGGCATAAACGTGGTATTCAATCAGGCGACGCAACCGGTTAGCGCGCTTAAGGCTCTCAATCAGAAACTGATTATTTGAGCCGTTAACGATGCTTTCATGGAAGTAGGTGCCGTTTATATACATTTGACGTTCAGATATCGTGCTACCTTTTTGAGACACTGCCTCCGTTAACGATTCCCTTAACTGCTTGAAGACTTTCTTATTAATCTGGTAGCCAGGCTCTCTTAACGCGGCGGGCTCAATTAACAAACGAAAACGAAAACACTGATCATACGTTGCTTGAGAGGTTAAGAATTCATTAAATTCCCACCCATAGCCCAAAAGCCTGGACACCCAGCCTTCGGCTTCCATGGCATGCATCGCTTGAAGAATCGTGCTGCGACCAAGCGTGTATTTCTTGGCAAGTTCCGCCTCGGTAATTTTTCCGGCAATCTGATTATTTAAATAATCGACGCCAATCGTAAAACACAGTGGCGAGATAGAAGAGCCTTGCTCTAGCGGCTCGTCAGCATCGGCAAAAAGCCCACGCTTGGTATCCACTAAAAAGAAGCCGCGATTAGGCTGACGCTTCACCACCCCCTGCTCTTCCAAAAACTGAAAGGCCGCGCGAATGGGTGTTCGGGAGACCTTCAATTTCGTTACATAGCTCGCCTCCGTCAGGTGGCTCCCTACGGGTATAGCCTCTTCATTAATCAACGTGTGAATACGCTTTGCCAAACGCTCAGCAGTAAGGGGTGATGCGCTATTAACCACGACCCATCCTTTATGCGCTTGGCGCGACCGAAGCACCCTGAATATTATGCTTGGCTAACAAGCGAGCGACGTCCCTCTCCGCTTTTGCCTCTTCAATAAACGCGGACAGAAAAGCGGCGGCTTCCTGGGGCCGGTTTTTCGGAACGCCCATCGCCTGCTGGATCGTCATAAAGTGCCCAGGCAACAGCCGCAAACCACCAAACTCCTCAATACCCGCTTCCAGCTGCTGCTTCACGCCTGCGGCGATATCCAACTTGTGTTCAATAAAGAACGCCACCACTTTCGGAGAAGTAGGTGCTCTAACCAGCTCGGCGTGTTGAATAGCGCGGCTAAGGTAAAGATCATAAGCACTGCCCTTACCAACCACGATCTTCTGTCCATGGCGGTCAGCCTCTTGCTGATCAGTAATTGGCGAATCCTCGCGCACCAGATAGCAGCCTTCAATCAGCACATAGGGCGCAGTAAATTGAATACTTTCAGCACGCTTGGGGTCTAGCGCAAAAAAGCCCATATCGGCCTTTTCATCGCTGACAACGGCAACGGCCTCACCGGCGGAAGCATATACTTGAAGCTCAAGCTCAACGTCCAGCCTGTGCGCAATCATCTTTGCCAAATCAACCGAAACGCCATAGGGCTGCTGATCAGCATCGAGCCCCGCCAAAATTGGGTTACCCACGTTAATAGTGGTGCGCAACACGCCGGTAGGCGCCATTAGATCTCTTAAGCGGTTAATATCGTTCACTTATCACTTTCCTTATGAAAGGTTTGGCCAGCATTACTCAGGCCAATGTTTTTTTCAGTAGAGAGGGAATAACGCCGCCTTCTTTAAGCAGTGCAATTTCTGCCTGCGTATCGACCTGGGCGATAGTCATTAGCGACTCTATCTCGCCTTGCGCTCTTAAAATATTAACCGTAATTCGAGCGCGAGGGGTTAGCGTATCGGCCTGCGCCTGAATGTCGATTTGATCACCCGGCTCAATATTCAGCGTGGTTGAGCTAACGCCCGCGGGTAAGCTCAGCGGCAAAATTCCCATGCCGATCAAGTTTGAGCGGTGAATACGCTCAAAACTTGCGGCGAGCACCGCACGAACGCCCAGCAACCGCTGACCTTTTGCAGCCCAGTCTCGCGATGACCCCATACCGTAGCGCTCACCCGCGACGATCACAACGGATTCATTGGCTTCACGGTAGCGCCTGGCTGCCTCAAAAAGAGGTATAACATCGCCGCTGGGTAGATGACGCGTATGTGCAACCGGTGCATCAGGGGCGAGATAGTTTTTTAACGTTTTATTGTGGAAGGCGGCCCTTACCATGACCTCCCAATTGCCCCGGCGTGAGGCAAATACGTTCAGATCGTCACGACGTTCACCGCGCTCAACCAGATAGTCAGCGACACGGCTATCAGCCGGAATGGCGCTGGCAGGTGAGATATGGTCGGTCGTGACATCATCACCGACTATCAGCAGCGGGTAAGCAGTGTAATGGCCTAGCTGGCTGCCCTCGGATACCGAAGCAAACGGTGGGCGGCGCAGCGTGTTAGAGGCTTCCTCCCATGGGAAGGTCGCTGTTTTAGGCGCATCCAGAGCCTCCCAACGGGCGTTACGGCTTGCCTGTTTGAAATCTTTTGCAAAATCGGCAGCGTTCAGCGCCTTGGCTAATGCGGCATCGACGTCTTCCCTGGCAGGCCATAAGTCACGCAGGTAGATACTCCTACCGTCATACTCCGCCAGTGGCTGCTTGAAATCATGCTCGGCATTACCTGCCAAGGCAAAACCCACGACCAGCGCAGGCGACATGATAAAACCCAGGTCAAGATCTGGGTGCACACGGCCTGGGAAATTTCGATTCCCCGACAGCATCGCTACTGCACGGCAGTTGCCTGCTTCCTGTGCCTGTTTAACTTCAGGAGTTAGCGGCCCCGAGTTACCAATGCAGGTAGTACAGCCATACCCGACGATATCAAAGCCGATAGCGGCCAGTTCTTCCATTAGCCCTGCCCGCTTGAGATAGGTAGCTGCTGTTGGTGAGCCTGGAGCAAGCGAGGTTTTTACCCAAGCAGGCGGTGTTAACCCATAGCGGCGCGCATTTCTGGCCAATAGCCCTGCGGTGATAATAAGGCGTGGATCACTCGTGTTGGTGCAACTGGTAATGGCAGCAATCGCTACGGGGTGGCGGGGCAGGCTTGAAACTGAGCGATTAAATGTTGCACTTGGCTTAAATTCAAGCTGTGACAACACCGCTCCCACGTCGGTGTAGTCATGTACATCCTGGGGCCGCGTAGGCCCGGCGACCTGCATACCAATACCACTTAAATCAATCTCTATACACTGTGTATAGGTAGGCTGCTCATCGGCTTCAAACCACAGCCCTGTCGCTTGGCAATAGCGCTTTACCCGTTCAACGGCTTCTCTTGAACGCCCTGTTTGGTCAAGATAGCGGAGGATTTGCTCATCCACCGCAAAAAAACCGGTAGTGGCGCCGTACTCCGGCGCCATATTAGCCACGACAGCACGGTCACCGGCCGTTAATGTGCTCACGCCCGGTCCAAAAAACTCAACGAACTTACCCGTTACGTTCAGCGCCCTCAAGCGCTGAGTGACTATCAGCGCCAAGTCGGTGGCCTGTGCATGTGGCGCCAGTGTGCCTGTCAACTTAACCCCCACCACGTCAGGAATGCGTAGCATGGTGGGTACACCAAACATTACCGTTTCCGCCTCCAGGCCACCTACTCCCCAGCCCAATACACCAATGCCGTTAATCATTGGCGTATGGCTATCGGTACCTATCATCGTATCGGGCACCATCCAGCACTCATCATCCCGCTCTTGAGTGGTTACGACGGTGGCCAGTTGCTCAAGGTTTAACGTGTGCATAATACCAGTGCCCGGCGGGTGAATGGTCACGCCTTCAAGTGCGCAGGAGGCCCAGCGTAAAAAACGATACCGCTCGTGATTACGGCGCATTTCATGCTGAAGGTTGTCTTCTGAGGCGCTGCTGCTGGCGAACACTTCTACAGCAAGCGAATGATCTACTGAAACATCTACCGGCAAATGCGGCTTAAGCACTTCAGGGTCACCACCCGCCTCACGTATCACGTCACGCATAGCGGCAATATCCACTAACGCAGGTGTACTCGTTGTATCGTGCATCAATATCCGCCCCGGCTGAAAGGCGATTTCATCACTGCTCGTGCCGTTTTCCAGCCACCTCAAAAGCGCTTGAGCACTGCGCTTACGCTCCTCCCCCGTCGTATTACGCATAATATTTTCAAGCAGAAGGCGCAGCACATAGGGCAGCTTGTGAAGCGTCTCGCCGAGTAATTTGGGTAGTTCGATAATCGCGTAATCATGGCCCTTGAACGTCAAATAGCCGTGCGTGTAGTGGGTTAGCTTCTCAATATTGTGCATAGTTCAGCCGCCGTATCTGACGATTGTCATTATTGATTGATGAGTCGATCTCAGGCGCCATAATTGCACTTTACGACTCAAAAATACAATTTATTGTTTTAGCCGATTTTCTGCTTTGGTGAAATCCCAGTTCAGTTTTCCCCAACGAAAACGCCGCCTATCAAGGCGGCGTTAGAAGCGCGTTACAACCATTAGCCGTTAAGCATTAAGAAAATTAATCAGCGCTTTATTAAACTCATCAGCGTGGGTGGCGTTAATCGCATGCGGGCCGCCTTCACTAGCGCTGGTACCTGCTTTTCCCAGGAACGACCGCTTAATGGCCATCCATGGATAAGCACCACAGGTTTACCTGCACCATATACCTCGTAATAAATCTCTACCGGCGTTCCCTGCTCTGTCCCCGCGCTTAACATTGGCATCGTTAGCCCCTCCTGGTTGGCTGCGTATTGATCAACGGCATGCCTTCAAGGTAGTACACGCTTTTTAACGTTACCAAGGTACGCAGCACAGAGCATTGCTGGGCTTTATAACGCCGCTTTCAGCAGGTTGCATTCAAGGCACACTGATATACCAGGCAATCAACGCGCTTGTCGGCCACTCGGGAGTACGCTGGCAAGATATCCATGGCATCGAAGCTGGCTTTCTGCAACACATGCTGAGAGGCATCGTTCTCGACAGAAACAATCGCCGTTAGCGTGGTGAGACCATAGACACCGCGCGCTTCCTTCATTAGATGCTTAAGCGCCCTATAAGCAATTCCTTGACCACAGGCACTTTTTGCAATGCGATAACCTACCTTCGCTTGGTTTTCGTCAATATCGCGCAAATTGGCGCGGCCGATAAGCATTCCTCTCTTGCGTATCAACAGCGGGCTCATTCGACGCTGGGCATTCAGAGAAAGGCACTCAACAATATGCTGTGAGACGCCTTGAGGCGTATAAAAATGCCTATAACGCGCTTCAATATGCTGCTCAAACCAGGCACGTTCGGCGGTTTCAAACGCCAACAGGTCGACAGCGTCTTCAGGGGTTAATAGCGAAAAGGTTAAGTCCTTGGCATGACGCATAACGTCCTTCTCTTTGTGAGTACTTTGTCACTCGCCTTTGTGGCCTTAATGCATAGCTTTCGTTGGTTAGAAGATGACAAATATTGCTATGCTTGCGGGTTATATCACTGGCGGTGGGCCCAAATATCCATGAAAACAGAAACGCGTACGCTGGCATTTTCCGCCTTTATGGCGCTCTTGATTGGCTGTGCCGGTATTACCGCTACACTCGCCTCCAATTCCCAGGCTATTTTGCTCGATGGGTTATTTAACCTAATCTACTTTAGTGTAGCTTTAGTGACGATCAAGGTGAGTAAATTAGCCAGCCGTCCTGATAGTGAATCTTATCCGTTTGGATACAGTTACTTCGAGTCGCTGGTTAACCTGTGTAAAGGGTTATTAATTCTGGGTGTTTCCATCTTTGCTTTGGTCGATGCCCTTGTCGCGCTCCTCTCTGGCGGGCGAGAGATTGCAGCGGGCCTTGCGGTCATCTATGCCCTGTTTGCCACGCTTGCCTGCTCGCTGACCGCTTGGGTAATGCACCGCAGCCAACGCTACACCGCAAGCCCTCTGATCGCGGCCGACAAGCTCAACTGGATCGTCAATAGCGTGATTTCTGCTGCGGTTCTCGCAGCATTCTGCCTGGTAGTACTCCTTGAGCAGTTAAATTTGAACACGCTAGTGCCGTATATCGATTCGGTACTGGTTATTGCGGTCGTCGTGCTGTGCTTGGGCGTGCCTGTACGCATGGCCTCCCAAGCGCTGAAGGAGTTACTCAATAAAACGCCCGAAGAAGCCATTGCTGCCCCTGTGCGCGACGCTATCTCTCAGGCACTGGCAGAAACGCATACCCAAGAAGTCCGTGTGCGTATGGTACGTCCAGGGCGCCTGCTTTACGTTATGGTGCACGTGGTGCTGCCTGATGAAGGCGTCACCACGTCGTTAACCGCTCAGGATGAGCTTCGCGCACGGATTGATGAGCAGGTGCGGCGCTGCTATGCACCGGTCGTGTGCGATGTGGTGTTTACCGCAGATACGCTATGGGCAGCGCCCTCTTGTGGGTTGCTGATTGAGAGACACGCGTAAGCGAAGCGCACGGCTTATGGTTGGCGAATGGCCGCTAGCCGCTTGGAAGATTTGTTCGGGCCGATGAGCAGCAGACTAACCGTGGCAATGGCGCCCACCAGTAACGCCACGCCAAATAGCGTCAATGCGGCTACATGGCCTACTGAATCAACAAGGGCTCCCGTTGTAATTACCGGGAGGCTAAATCCCACATACGCCATCAAAAAATAGCCGGCGCTTGCCTGGGTAGAAGACGGGCCAGCAATGGCGAGCACTCCGCTTAAGCCACCCAAATAGATAAACCCATAGCAGGCGCTGCTGGCCGCAACTGCTCCCAGTAACACAGCTATCAGGCTCCCCTGAAGGGCGCCCCAGGCAATTAATCCGTAGGCGAGAGGTAAAATCATCAACCCCAGCACCGTGGCCTTCACGGGTGCCAAGGCGCGTGCCCAAGGCTGAAACAGTACTCCGCAGCTGCAAATGCCAAACGTGGCAAAACCACTCCAGGGTGTTAAACCGTGCTGGCTTAACGTGGAGGGCAATATAGCAATCACCAACCCTACGGTTGCCCATGCAAGTAAAATGGCTAGCCCAAAGCTCAGTGTTCCCGGCGGATAACCTGGCAGTCGCCACATCGCACTTTGGGTAACAGCAGGTGCGATATTTTTTAGTGGCATCACTGCAACTAACGCAATGGTGCCTACGCCCAGATACAGCCATAGGCTTGGCGGCGTCACGCTGGGCGTATGGAGAATAAACAAACTGGTAACCGCCGCACCCAAACCAAACCCAAGCGCGGTACTGGACGTTACGTACGTCGTTGCCATGCGAGAGTCGTCACTATTAAGTAACCGATGCATATATCCAGGCGCGACGGCTGAGGTCAGCCCGGTGCCAATGCCTAATAAAAAGCGCGCAACCCCCAGCGTTATCAAGCCAGGCATCAATAGGGTTAGCGCAGTGGCACTTAAACAGAGCAGAAGTGCGACAATGATTAGCGGTTTAGGGCCCTCCCGATCCGCCAGCCCATTAAGCCCCAGCAATACCGGCATGACGCCCGCGACGTAACAAGCAAACGCGAGTGTGGCTGCGCCCACACCGACGCCTGCTTTCGCCGCCAGGATATCGTAAAGCGGTGCCTGTAAATTAACCGCAGTGGTAATCATACATAGTGCAAAAGCCAACCGGGGCGCGTTATATCGGTCCATCTTTTTTCCTAAACGGGTCATGGGTTAAGCCATTACGTTCGCACCCATCCCGCCTAGAGGTAAGGTACACTTGTCCATCATTACCCAAGCACTGTTCCTGCGTTTTTGAGAACAGTGGCCGGCAGCAGAGATGTTTATGAAACTTCAGGTCGACCGACATGCTGCTTCCCCGATTGCGCAGCAGCTTGAAGAGAGTATTCGCCATTGGATTCAAGAGAATGGAGCGGGCGGGCGTCGCTTACCTTCCATACGCCGCCTAGCGGCAGAGCTCGATATTAGCCGTAATGCGGTTATTGACGCCTACGAACGGTTGGTGGCTATTGGCTTGGTTCGCTCAAGACCCGGCTCCGGGTTCTTTATCGCTGATGGCGCTGCCGTTACTCCCCAACCATCGTTAGCCTCTACCCCTCTTCAAGAAGTTACCAATGGGCTGTGGGGGCTTTTTAGCGCTAATGAGCACTCGCTAAAACTGGGCTGCGGGTGGTTGCCTAATGCTTGGCGCGAGAGCGAAGACCTGACCCACGCCATTCGCCAAGTGGCGCGTAAAAGCCAATCAGGAATCTTTGAATACAGCACGCCCCAAGGGTTGCAGGAGCTTCGCAGCTTGATCCAGGAGCGCTTGCGCCCACTCGCAATATCGGCAAGTGCTGAGCAAATTGTCATGACCAGCGGCGGCAGCCATTCACTGGATTTATTGGTGAGAATGCTGCTTGAGCCCGGCGACGTGGTGTTTGTGGAATCGCCGGGCTATTACAACCTATTCGGCTTGCTGCATTTACAGCGCGTTCGCGTGATAGGAATACCGCGCCTTGCTGATGGGCCGGATATTAACCGTTTGGAAGCCCTGTTAGCAGAGTACCGTCCCAGGCTTTTTTACGTGAACAGCGTGTTTCATAACCCTACCGGCAGTACGTTAACACCGGCGATTGCACATCGCGTTTTACAGCTCGCCGAGCAGTACGATTTCACGATTGTAGAAGACGATATCTACGCTGATTTTCAGCACACCCCGACCACACGGCTCGCCGCACTGGATGGTCTTAAACGGGTTATTTACCTGTCCAGCTTTTCCAAAACGCTCACTTCATCGCTGCGGGTCGGCTTTATAGCCGCCCCGCCTTCACTAGTGCAACGGCTTGTGGATATCAAGATGTTGACCAGTATTTCCTCCTCCCGTTTTGCTGAGCAGGTGCTGATCACGCTGCTTCAAAACGGCAGCTATCGAAAACTCACTGAACGCTTAAGGGCCCGGCTCTCCAACCAGATGGCACTGGCGCTTACGCAGCTCAAGCAAGTCGGTTGGGTGGTATTCACTGAACCGGCAGGCGGCATGTTTGTATGGGCCAAATCGCCGGTAGAGAAGGAGGCACTAATGGAGAGCGCACGCCGTTTTGACATCATGCTATCGCCCAGCCACTTGTTTTTCCCTGACAATCAAACAACGCCATGGCTGCGCCTGAATATCGCCTATCTGCAGGATCCCAGAGCTAAAGCGTTTATTGCCGCCAATAGCGATCAAGGCAACACACCAAAATAGGTCATCAAACCAACGATGACGCTGATGGTGATAAAGGACATGAGTGTGCTCGCCATCAATGCACCGGCAGCCACGTTCCCCATACCATAACGCTGCCCCAGTAAAGGATAGACACTTGCCATGGGCGCGCTGGCAGTTACGCCACGTAGTTGCAGCCCATAGAGTGAGATAGAAAGAGCCGATAGATATTCTCTGCGCTATTTTAAATCACGATACTGGGCATAGGTATCTCGAGCCCGGCCAAGATGCTGACGCATCATTTCTCGTGCGGCATTGCCATCACGGCATAAAATAGCATTGAGAATTTGGACATGCTCTTCTTGCACCCGCTCCAGATAGCGCTGAGAAGAAAGCGGATTAATATCATTACTCAGAAGCTTGGCTCGTGGAATCACGCTTTGACTCCACTGCTCATAGAACGATTGAAAAAAAGGGTTTTTAGTCGCCGTAGCAATTGCAAAATGGAATAGATAATCTTCTTCCCGAGCCTGGGACTTGGTTTCATAAGCGTTGGCAAACGCTTGGTGTTGGAATTCCAAGCGCTGCCGGTCTTCCTCATCGTAGCGCAGGGCTGCCAACTCGGCGGCCGCAGGTTCCAATGTTAAGCGCAGCTCCAAAAGATGCAAAATATCTTCCACTGTAGTGGGATTGATACGCTCTGCTGGAAGCGCCTTCAATTTAGAAGAGCGCAGAACGGACGTACCTACACCACGTCGGGTTTCTACTAACCCTAATGATTTTAGATGAGTAATGGCTTCTCGGATAACGGTACGGCTTACACCAAAGGATTCACAAAGGCTATTTTCTGTTGGCAATTTATCGCCTACTGCCACCTTGCCTTGTGTGATAAGCGCCTCTAACTGATCCGCCACATGAACAGACAAACTGCCCTGCTGAGCGACTTTATTGACCTTAAATGACGCCGTACTAGGTGTCTGTTTGATCATATCAACGATCCTTTCCATTTATTTACCTGTTTGTACTATATCGTACAAACAAAGTTATATAAGTACTATTAGGCTTTATAAGGATGCCCAGCGAAGAAAAATTTTCCTCCATGCTACCGTACTGTTTCCTTATCGTGTTCAACGTAAAGATATTTGCTATGGTCGACTGATATAAGGTATTAACTCGAGGCTTTTTTCAGCCACCATAGGAGACCTGCTACCCTTTCAACAGGCGTTTACTCACTCAAGGGGTCTATTAGAACATACGACTTATACCACCCAATATCAAAAGAGCGATCGCTTTTGTAGTATACCTTTTCCATCTTATACTGCGACTACTCAGTGCTTAAATTCAACGCTATATAGGGTTTCAGGTTTCTTCCTCACAATAATGTTTTATGTCAATCTATCAATTTCATAAAAGCGCTCGACTACTAGCAGCAAATGAGGGGGGAAATTGACTTAAACTCATATAAAATATCGCAATTCCCTCAGTCATAGGCGCCTAGTTAGGATAATGGCTTCACCACACACATTGATGTCAAGTTTTATTTAACCACTATATTTAAACTATCTAATCATGATGAAATCCAACATATACTTAGCACGCCATACACTATCTCAAACAATCATTAACCTTTGTTAACATACTGCTAGATAGCTAACTCACAAACAGCTTGCCATAAAGTATCATCAATTGAGATTAACTCACGACCATATCGCTGTCGAAAAGTAGACTCTCCCGGCCAACGTACTTTGCATCCTTGCTTAGCGGGCCTAGTGGCGGCTAAATGCATCTGAATTCCCTCAACAAGGGCATCACAGGCCGCACGGCCACCCAGCTGCTCTGGATCAAAAACCATAAACACTTGGCAACTACCACCACCGCTTCCACGCTGAACTGCATCAATTTCATGGCTTGGCCTCCCTTGCGCGAGTAAAGCGGCCATTGCATCAAGTAGAATCGCAAGCCCTGACCCCTTCCAATAACCGGTTGGAAGCAAGCGCCGTGTCGCGGCGATAGCAGCAGGATCGCGACTCAACTCTCCACGTTCATTGAAACCACCATCAATAGGTAATTGTTCACCTTTTAACTCTGTTGTTTGCAACTTTCCGTAGGAAAATTGGGACATCGCCATATCGAGTACTAGTGGGCCTGAACTATGCGGTACAGCCATCACTAATGGATTATTACCGATAGACTGCGATACTCCTCCCCAAGCAGGCATACAAGACTCGGTATTGGTCCACATAATCGCAGCGAACCCTTGCTCAACTGCACGCCATCCGTAACTTCCTCCACGCATCCAATGGGTAGTATCACGTAACGCTACCAGCCCCATACCGTGTTCACGCGCTAATGCGATTGCTCGATCTGTTGCACTAAGAGCGTTAAGCACACCAATGCCTTGGCCTCCGTCAAGCACCTCAATCGCTCCTAACCGCTGTACAACGCTTGGCGTAGCATTAATATTTATCCATCCACGTCCAACATATTCAATAAATCGAGGGATCCGGCCGATCCCATGAGAATGGACACCATCGCGAGTACTTTCAGCATGAATTTGGGCACAGACTGCAGCATCATCTGGTGTGAGACCCGCCTTTAATAGTGCCTTTTCAAGGGTATTTTGCAATGTCGCAAAGTCAACGTCAGCCATATTTTCTCCAAACATAATGAAGGTGCTTTTATACTCAGGCGAAATAAAAGGACTTAATATAACCGTGCATATTTTTATATTCGTAGCTTAAAAAGGCCACTCGTGAGAGCGGCCTATGTTGTCATTAACATTTATACACGCGAACGTCTTAACTCTCTCGTGCACCATCGACTAAACGACGTAGTTTTAATGGGTTTTCCTGTTTAATAGCAGCGGGCAATAGCGCATCAGGAAGGTCTTGATAACAAACCGGCCGCAGAAAGCGGAAGATTGCTGCCGTACCTACAGAGGTAGTACGTGAGTCGGATGTTGCTGGGAACGGCCCGCCGTGAACCATTGCATCACACACTTCAACCCCGGTTGGCCAGCCGTTAACCAAAATACGACCGGCCTTGCGCTCCAGCGTCGGCAACAACTCTCGCGCGGCTTCCAGATCAGCATCATCCATCTGTAGCGTTACAGTCAGTTGGCCTTCCAAATGCTCTGCAACTTGCGTGAGTTCTGCGGTATTAGCACACTCAACGATTAACGAGGTCGAACCAAACACTTCTCCCTGCAATGCTTCATTGCCAAGAAAATCCTGAGCGCTGGCTACGAACAAGCCGGTTTGACACTGGTTGGGGCCATCACCCTTTTGCCCTCGCGCGATTTCTTGCGCCTTACCACTGTCGGCAAAACTCTTCACGCCGCTTTCATAGGCTTCGAAAATACCTGGCGTCAGCATTGTTTGCGCGCCACTCGCTTTAACGGCCTCACCTGCGGCTTCGATAAAGGTGTTTAGCTCGGCCCCCTTAACCGCAATGACCAGCCCTGGGTTAGTACAGAACTGGCCTGCGCCCATGTTGAGTGAGCCAACAAATGCCTTACCCATTTCTGCGCCACGCGACTTGAGGGCCGCAGGTAGCGGGAAAACCGGATTAATAGAGCTCATTTCAGCGTAGAAAGGAATCGGCTCGGGCCGTGATTGAGCAGCTTTCCAAAGCGCCAAACCTCCACTTCTAGAGCCAGTGAAGCCAGCAGCCTTGACACGTGAATCAGAAACCAAGGCAGTACCCACTTCTCGGCCAGAACCAAACATCAGCGAGAAAACACCTTCTGGTAAAGCGCACTTTTTAACTGCAGCCTGTATAGCACGGCCAACCAGCTCACCGGTTCCAGGATGGGCAGCGTGAGCCTTAACGATGACAGGACAGCCAGCCGCTAGTGCAGAAGCGGTATCACCGCCAGCGACAGAAAATGCTAGCGGAAAATTACTCGCACCAAATACAACAACCGGGCCTAGTGCAATATGACGCTGACGAAGATCAGAACGTGGCATAGGCTGACGATCAGGCATAGCCGGATCAATGCGTACGTCCAACCACTCGCCAGCGCGTACAGTTTTTGCAAACAGACGTAGCTGTCCACAGGTGCGCCCGCGCTCCCCCTGAATTCGAGCCTTCGGCAAACCAGACTCAGCCACTGCGCGCTCAATCAGGTCCTCGCCAATCACTTCAATCTCATCAGCGATAGTTTCCAAGAACCTGGCTCGGTCCTCAAGTGAAGTTTCACGATAAACATCAAAGGCGTTCCAAGCCAACTCGCAAGCCCGCTCGACTTCGGCTTGAGTACCACCCGCATAGGCCGGTTCAAGGAGCTCGTTGGTTGCTGGGTTTATTGCCTGAACGGGACTACGGCTACCTTTAACAGCCTGTTGTCCTATGAGCATTTCACCTGTCAGATTCATCTTGCCTCCTAAATGAGAGTGGTTTTCGTAGTTTCTCGGTTTAGACCAAGCGTTACTTACATTTTTCTCGCGCATCTAGCAGTACCGCGAGCACAACCCAAAACTTGTTGCTTTGATTGTCTTCAACCGCGCTGAGGAATTAGGCTACTTCGCTTTCGCGACGCGCACTTTTTTACCGCTATAACTTTCGAGTATAACTAGCCCGAAGCAGTGTTTTGCTGGTTGGTACGATAGTTCTGCCACAACGTTAGCACCAACAAGGCCAAAGCAATGATCAAGAAGGTGATACTGATGGGACGTGTAAAGAACGGTGTCCAGTCTCCCTGGAAGGACTGTAACCCTCGACGTAAATTTGACTCAGCAATCGGCCCTAAAATCAGCCCTAGAATGACGGGCGCAGTCCCGAAACCATAGCGGTTAAGGAAATAGCCTAAAATGCCAAAGCCAAGCATTAAGTAAAGATTGAATGCATCTCCATCCACGCCGTACACGCCGATAAAGCAGAACACTAAAATGGCAGCAAGGAGCTGTTTTCTAGGCACAGTAAGCACCCGAATAAATAGCTTAATACCGAGACACATAATCAATAGCATGAAGATGTTGGCGATCAGATAAGCTAGAAAAATGCCGTATACCGTGCCACTTTGATCCGCAAATAGAAGGGGGCCTGGAGTGATCCCTTGAATCATCAATCCACCGAGCAGTACCGCCGTCGCTGCTTCGCCTGGAATCCCCAGTGCGAGCGTAGGTATCAGTGCCCCACCAAGCAATGCATTATTGGCGCTCTCTACAGACACAATACCCGACGCATGACCCGAACCGAATTTTTCGGGAGTTTTGGAAAAACGTCGTGCTTGGTCATAGGCTACCAGTGAGGCAATACTCCCCCCGGCGCCTGGGATAGGACCGACCGCCGATCCAGAAATCACACCGATTACGACAGCTTTCCAGTGTTTCAACGTTTCAATAAAACGCGGGCGTGCAATATCAATGCGATGCGCACTTTCTTTCATTCGCTCGTGAGGGTCGTACTCAAATGTATCTTTAAGCACCTGAGAAACGGCAAATAGGCCAATGAGAGCTGGCAATAAATTAACCCCTGTCAGCAGCGAAAGTTCGTTAAAGGTAAATCGGCCCACGCCGGTAATAGGATCGGTTCCGATAGTCGATACAAAAAAGCCGATCAGGCCGGCAATTAAACCTTTGAGTAACGACTTACCAGCGACAGAAGCAATGATAACCAAGCCAAAGATACTCAAAGAAAAGTATTCAGCAGGGCCGAATCGTAGGGCGAACTCAGCGATGGGCGGCGCCAATAGGCTGAGAATAACCATGCTCGCGACACCACCAAAGAAGGAGGCTACGATCGCTAAGCCAAGTGCACGGCCCGCTTCGCCCTTCTGAGCCATGGGAAAGCCATCGAAGGTGGTGGCTACCGATGAGGGGGTCCCGGGAATATTAAGCAGTATCGCAGGAATTGATCCGCTAGCGCCGGCGCCACACAGAGCACCTAGCAGCATACCTATTCCCGCGACGGGCGGCATACCAAAGGTCACCGGCAACAGTAGCGCTATCGCCATTGCCGAGGTCAAGCCGGGGAGCGACCCCATAATGATGCCGAGCAGAGTACCGCCAGCAATGGCCAGTAACGTGCTGATTTGCAGCACCATACCTAGGCCATCGAGATAACCTGAAATCATATAAGTCTCCCAAATCTCAGGAAAAGAGCTACCCGCTTAAGTCGGGAGCGGAATTTTGAAAAGAACGGTAAAAACATAAAAAATAGCTACGGCTAATATCGTGGAAAACACCAAGGTAGAGAGAAGCGACTTCCATCGTTGAGACATCGAAAGCGTCGACCATACGCCGCTTATCACTACGAATCCCATTATGCAGAAAAAGGTAAAAAGCCCTGTGCTGGCGATATATCCAATTCGTTCAAATACAAAGATATAGCCCGCCAGCAAGGCCACAACAAACAGCCATTGCGCGATACTTCGTACCTGTAAAGCATGTGGGGTATCCGAATGTATTTGCTTGGCTATCCACCATTCTCGCGCATCTTTAATCAGACACGGAATAGCAAATAGAAATATCAATCCAGATAACAGCTGAGGGAAAAAGGCAGGTGATAAATCCCCTACGATTTCAATGTTGGGTAGCGCTGCAGCTGCCACAAAAGCACTTGCCGAAGCGACCAGTAGAAAAAGATTAAATAGCGGCTTTCCAATATCACGTTCCATTATTCAGACCCCAGCCCCTTCTTAATGGCAGCCCCATCATGTTTTGATTAATGACAAAGCAGCCAAGCCCTAGAGGCCTTGGCTGCACAAGAGAGCTTTTACTTGGCTAGATCGCCAGCGGCTTCGCGCATGACGCCTGCGGACTCATTGATGAAAACATCAAGCTCTTCACCGTAAAGAGGCGATAGATCAGTACCTAAGTTGCTGGCCGTTTCTTCATAAGAGCCGTCGCTTATGATCTGCTGAATCGCCGTCACCCAGCGCTCCTTCACTTCATCAGAAATACCTTTAGGAGCTACAATGCCGCGCCACACGGTAAGCGTAAGATCGTAACCAGACTCCTGAAAGGTGGGCACATCAGGTAGATTGTCGCTACGTTCGGCGTAAGTAGTCGCAAGCGCATTCAATCGACCGGATTCCAGCGCTGAACGTAGCTCTGCCCCGCCCAGCACTACCGCTTCAACATGCCCGCCCATAGCGGCGGAGATAGCTTCAGAGCCACCCGGGTAAGGAATAAGGTTGAAGTTGGAATCGGTGCGGTTGGCGATAGCATTAGCGGTGATGTACGCAGAAGAACCGACACCCGACGCCCCGATCCGGATAGAGCTATCTGAAGCGGCTTCCACCAGGCTATCCAGATCCTGGTAAGGGCTATCTTCACTTACCGCGATGAGGTACGGCTCTTCGATGATTTTCGCAATAAAATCAAAATCATCATGCGTAAACGGGACGTTACCCATCGCTTCGAACGTCAACATTGCGTTACTAGCGGCAAGCAATGTATAGCCGTCGGGCTTAGAAGCGACTGCACGAGACATGCCCACCGCACCACCGCCGCCCGCAATATTGCGAATGACCAGCGTTTCTCCTAGCTGTTCCTCAAGCAACGGCTGAAGCGCCCGGACAAAGGTATCGTTACCACCACCGGCCGAGAATGGCACAATCATATTGATACTTTTATTAGGGTAATCGTTCGCAATAGCCTGACTACCAGCGACAAGCCCTACGGCCAGTGTTAGCGTGCCTAATAATTTTTTCATTGTTAAGTTACCTCTATCTAGCGTTTATAAGCCCAATCACTTTTTGAAGTTATTTCCGGCGACTGGGTCATTCGAGCCGACTTAGCGCACTAATGCTGGCCTTTTTGGATCAAAGGTCCACCCATCAATTAAATGCTGCATCGCCATGGCGTCGTTGCGTCCGCCTGCCGGTAAACTGCGATAAAGTTCATGGGCTTTTTCGATCTGATCCATATCAATTTCAATACCCAAGCCAGGCTCATCAGTAACCGCCACTTTCCCATCAACGATCTCGGGTGGGTTATGCGTCAAACGAGCATCTCCCTCTTGCCAGATCCAATGGGTATCCAGGGCCGTCGTACGTCCTACCGCCGCGGCGCCCACGTGAGCAAACATGGCTAACGAAATATCGAAATGATTATTGGAGTGAGAACCCCAGGTCATGCCATGGTCCTGACAAAGCTGTGAAACTCGTACAGCGCCTGACAGTGTCCAGAAATGCGGGTCGGCCAGCGGTATATCCACTGAGCGAAGCATCAAGGCATGGGCCATTTCACGCCAGTTAGTTGCTACCATGTTGGTCGCCACCGGCAACCCTGTGGCATGACGAAATTCAGCCAGAATTTCTCGCCCTGAAAAGCCTTGTTCAGCACCGCACGGATCTTCTGCGTACGCGATGACGCCATGCAGATCCTTACAAAGATGAATGGCTTCATTTAGCGACCAGGCACCGTTCGGGTCAATCGTGGTGCGCGCTTCAGGGAAAGCTTTATGCAGTGCCTTGACCGCTTCTATTTCCTGCTCGCCCGGCAATGCACCACCTTTGAGCTTGAAGTCTTTAAAACCGTAGCGATCATGAGCAGCTTGAGCTAACTCTACAATACGCTGAGGTGTCATCGATGCTTCATCGCGCTGACGGTACCACTCATGACTTACCCCATCCGTACCGCGGCGGAAGTCGAGCGGCGTGGCATGACCATCGCCAATGAAGAACAAGTATCCCAGCACTTCGACGCTATCGCGCTGCTTACCGTTGCCCAATAGCTCAGCAACCGGTACGCCTAAGAACTTACCCATTAGATCGAGCAAAGCGGCTTCTAGTGCCGCAACCGCATTGATGCGCAACTCAAAGGTCCAAGACCCCTTACCAAAATCCTCGAAGTCAGCGCTTCGCCCCGCATTACTTAAAGAAGAGACCATAGAGCGTAAACGGCTAATCGACTGCCCCACCACAAGCTCTCTTGCCTGCTCAAGTGATTGCTCAATCGTCGCGCCGCCAGGTGCCTCGCCGACGCCAACGTTGCCAGCGCTATCCTTCAAAATAACCAGGTTACGAGTGAAGTAAGGCGAATGCGCTCCCCCGATATTGAGCAGCATGCTATCGCGGCCAGCAACAGGTATGACCCGCATTTCGGTTATTGTGGGAGTACTGTGACTTGGCATAAACACTTCTCCATCATTCTACTTCTTCAGCGCGTAACCATTTTAGGTGTCAGCTTTTGAAATCACGAGGGCGGCAAAACGCCATCCCTCATGAACTAACAGAAATACTTAAAAAGACTTTGCTTTCTCAACCAGTTGCTTAAGCTGACCCATCTCTTGATCATTAGGCATAGTCAGGGGGGCGCGCACGTTGCCGCCTGGGTAGCCCACGATGCCAGCCCCTGCTTTAACCAAGCTCACTGCATACCCCGGCGTGGTGTCGCGCAAAGTAACGAAAGGAATGAAAAACTCGCGGGTTACTTTCTTAACGAACTCACTGTCGCCTTGACGCATTGCCTTGTAAAACGTCACGGCCATCTCCGGCACGAAGTTAAAGACCGCCGAGGAGTAGGTGCTCACACCAATGGCCAAGTAAGCTTCAGCAATGATTTCTGCCGTTGGCACGCCGCCAACATAGGCCAAACGGTCACCTAGCGTTTTGATGGTGATGTTCAGCGTTTGCATATCGCCTTTACCATCTTTTAACCCGACCAGGTTATCGCAACGATCGGCTAACGCCTTGACACCATCTACACCCAGATACCCGTTAGCACGGTTATAATAGATAACACCTAGCTCAGTCGCTTCACAAACACTAGCAGCGTAATCAACAATCCCGGACTGCGAACACTCGGTAAGATAGGGAGGCATTAACAAAATGCCGTCGGCGCCTGCTTCTTGGGCGGCTTTAACCTGCTCTTTCGCTAGCTCGACATTTTGGCCCGCACTCGCAATGACCGGCACATCTCCATCGATGGTTTCAACAGCTACCTTAACAATTTCACGATACTCGTCGATCGTAATATTAAAAAACTCACCCGTACCGCCAGCGACAAAAAGTGCGGTCACTTCATAATCTTTCAACCATAGCAGGCGCTTACGGTAACTTTCAGCATCAAATTTACCGTCAGCATCGAAATCAGTTACAGGGAAGGAAAGCAGGCCGTCAGAAATAGAAGCTTTAAGCGTCGCTTTGGAAAAGTTCATGGTAATCTCCTCTTGTTTATACAGTAAGCGAACCTGGACGAGCGGTGACTCGTGTGGCTCAGTTATTTAGTACCAGGTTTAATATCTCAGTATCATATAGCCAACATTGTCATACATCATACAAAGTTTCCTCTAGACTTTAGCCTAAGACGGTTCTGAATGAGACAACCCCCGGATTATCGATCAGGACGTGGAGCCGCTTACTGGCTAAGTAACTGAAAATTATTATTAATATGAAAAAATTCTAGGCAGCAATGTGTAGCTGAACCACAGGCCCTGTCTGAAAATTTCCTGTGTTCGGCAATACAGCGTAAAAATCAGCTCAGTTTGCTCTTTAGTAAACTCCGTTTCTTTACCGATTTTGCCTTGCTTTCGCTCGCCAGCTTTTCAGACAGAACCTAA
>NZ_JBQSUZ010000015.1:0-81634 GCF_052375975.1 Halomonas sp. TP35
ACCCCGGCAGCGCGGTGCGCTGCTTTGCGCCGGGCCGCCGCTGCGGGTGCGCTTCGCTTACACCGCACTACATATGCATCATTTACGCGGTGGTGGCATTTTTCCGTTAATGCCCCCAAACAACAAAATCCGGGTTGAGGGTTTCGTTGGGGTTGGCATAACAAAGCGGGGTGCCGTCCAGGGTCACTACCCGTCCACCCGCTTGTTCGACTACCGCTTGAGCGGCGGCGGTGTCCCATAGGCTGGTGGGGCCGAGGCGTGGATATACATCGGCACTGCCTTCGGCGATGATGCCAAATTTCAACGAACTGCCCATGGGCCTTGTCTCGTGAGGGCCTAGCTGCTTTAACCAATCTTCCAAATAGGGGCTGGCATGGGAACGGCTCCCCATTACGCGCCACGGGGTACCTTCTTTTGGCCTACCGGAAACATGAATAGCGACTCGCTGCCCATGCTTATCAATCTTAAACGCCCCCACGCCGCTGGCTGCGATATACGCCACGTTGAATACCGGTGCCAGCACAACACCCAATACAGGCTTGCCGTTCTCGATGAGAGCGATATTCACCGTGAACTCATCATTACGCTTTACAAACTCTTTCGTGCCATCCAACGGGTCCACCAGCCAATAGCGCCCGCTGGCATCCGGCCCGGTGAACGCCTCGCCCCCTTCTTCTGAAAGAACAGGGATCCCCTCTGGAAGCGCTTTCAGCTTGTCTAAAATAACCTGGTTTGCCGCGTTATCGGCGGCAGTGACGGGGCTGTTATCCGATTTAATCGCTACGTCGAACGGTTGAGCGTAAACACGTAAAATAGCATCGCCCGCCTCACGAGCAATCGCACATACCTCTGTTAACAATTCATTCATACCGCCCCCTTATCTGCTACATCGTTTTAACCCGCACCCTAGGCTTTGTACGAAAACTGCTTGCGCTCGACCATACGGCGTTAAAAATCAGCTCGTACGCGAGTCCGATCAAAATATCATTTACCCATGTAAACTCGCGCGCGAGCTCGGTCCGTTTTTTCGCTGATTTTTGCCTTGTCTGGCCTTCGCTCAGCGACTTTTCGTACAAACCCTAAAACGCAAAAGCCGCCAAACGTGGCGGCTTACGATGCAAACATATATGCGTGCTAACTTACAGGCTATAGCCCGCCTCACGGGCAAGCGTGTTATTCGCTTGCAGCCAGCCTTCGATATGGCCGCAATCGAAGGTGCGCCCTTGCATTCGGAACGCCTGGACCTGCTGGCCTTCCTGCATTAAGCGATCAATGGCATCCGTCAACTGAATTTCATTACCAGCGCCAGGCGGCTGGTCGCGTAAAAGCTCCATAATCCGATACGGCAGAATGTACCGGCCAATGACCGACAACCGTGAAGGCGCGTCTTCGGGCTTGGGTTTCTCGACCACGCCACGCATATCCGCGCTTTCACCGGCACTGGGCTCATCGCAGTCAACAATACCATAACGATAAACGTCTTCCTGGGGCACTGCTTCCACCATAATTTGTGCCGCATTACTGGCACCCCAAAGCTCCACCATACGACCCAAATCACAGGTATTACTACTTGGCTGGGGCTTTACCAACACATCCGGAAGGATAACCGCAAACGGCTCATCCTTACCCAGTAAATGCGCGGCGCAAAAGACCGCATGCCCCAAGCCCTTGGCATTTGCCTGGCGCACGCTGGTAATTTTAAGTTCTGGCGGGGCAATGGCTGCAAGCGTTGCCAACAATGCATCTTTCCCTTTACTGGCCAGTGCATCCTCAAGTTCAGCATGGACATCAAAATGGTCTTCAATCGCCGATTTACCTGAACGTGTCACCAGGATAATTTCATTAATGCCAGCTGCCAATGCTTCCTCTATGACGTGCTGAATTAAGGGGCGATCCACAACAGGCACCATTTCCTTGGGGATGGCCTTGCTAATAGGCAATAACCGCGTACCAAAACCGGCGACGGGGATAATCGCTTTGCGCACCTGGCTCATGACTTATTTCCTTATTTCATTTCGTAACGGGCGCCACCTGCTGGCGGGTAACGCGCTATAAAATAGCCGACAGCAATGCCTTGGCACTTTCAATCAACTCATCCAAATGCTCAGGGCCTTTGAAGCTTTCAGCATATACCTTGTAGAGCGATTCTGTGCCGCTGGGGCGTGCAGCGAACCAGCCGTTTTCGGTGGTCACCTTGATACCTCCAATGCTCGCCCCATTACCGGGCGCCGTCACCAGCACAGCGGTAATCGCCTCTCCTGCCAGTGTTTGTGCCGTCACGCTCTCACTGTTCAGCTTTTTGAAAGCCGCTTTTTCTTCAGGCGTACAAGCGGTATCGACGCGTTTATAGCAAGGCTCACCAAAGCGCTGAGTCAACTCGCGGTAGTAAACACTAGGCGTTTTTCCGGTAACGGCTAAGATCTCGGCTGCCAGCAAGCACAGCGCAATACCGTCTTTATCAGTTGACCACGCTGCTCCATCGCGGGTTAGCAAGCTGGCGCCAGCACTTTCTTCGCCACCAAAAGCCAACCACCCTTTATGTAGGCCATCGACAAACCACTTAAATCCAACCGGTACTTCATAAAGCTCACGATTATGCGACGCCACCACTCGGTCGATCATGGAAGATGATACCAGCGTCTTACCGATTTTTAGCGACGCCGCCCACTCAGGCCGATGCGTCATCAGGTAATCAATACACACCGCTAAAAAGTGGTTAGGGTTCATCAAGCCATTGGCATCCACAATACCGTGGCGGTCAGCATCCGGGTCGTTGCCAAAGGCGATGTCGAAGCGGTCTTTCATTGTTAACAGGTTCGCCATCGCCGCCGAACTTGAACAATCCATACGGGTTTTACCGTCATGGTCGGGCGGCATAAACGCAAAGGACGCATCCACCTGGGTATTGACCAACTCCAGTGTCAGCGCATAGTGCTTTGCAACCGCCTGCCATACGGGCAGCGCAGTGCCGCCCATCGGGTCGGCCCCCAGGCGCAGGTCTGCCCGCTGAATAGCCTGCATGTCGATAACGCTGTTCAGCCCTGCCACATAATGAGCGGTAAAATCGTACTCCTTTGCGTAGGCAAGTGCTTCTTCTAGAGAAACAAGCGGCACATCGTCCAATTCGCGCAGCAGGTACGCGTTGGCACGTAACTCAATCCACGATGTCACGTCGGTATCGGCCGGGCCGCCGTGGGCGGGGTTATACTTAATACCACCATCTTCAGGCGGATTATGCGACGGCGTAATAATCAAACCGTCGGCTAACGCTGCGTTGGACGCATTGTGTTGCAAAATGGCGTGGCTAACCAACGGCGTCGCGGTATAGCCGTGCCCTTTTTCAACCAATACGGGTACGTCGTTAGCGACCAATACCTGCAATGCACGCTCCCAAGCAGGCCTGGAAAGCGCGTGGGTATCGAAGCCTAGAAACAGCGGGCCTTGGTAGCCTGCTTCACGCCGAAAATCCACCACGGCTTGAGTAATAGCAGCAATATGAGCAGCGTTAAAGGTACGTTCACCTGCGCGGCCACGGTGGCCAGAGGTACCAAAGGTTACGCGTTCTTTGACAACATTGGCATCGGGAATTTCGTCAAAAAATGCATTTATGATCGCTTCCATACAAACATCTTCCTAATCAGCTTAATCGTTGCTCTGCCGAGCCAGCCAAAACATGACGGTCTGTTCCAAGTCACCCATATATTGTGAGGCGCCAGGACATGGTACCCAACACCAACCCCGGTAGCGCGGTGCGCTGCTTTGCGCCGGGCCGCCGCTGCGGGTGCGCTTCGCTTACACCGCACTACATGAACCACTCCGCATCGATATAGCAAATCGTAGCGCGCGGTAACACAGGCGAGGAACGAGCCTGCGGCACCCGCGAGAGGCGGTGCCAGAGCCGCCCGTACATGGGCACCCAACGTCAACCCCGGCAGCGCTGTGCGCTGCTTTTGCGGGTGCGCTTCGCTTACCGCGCACTACATGAACCATTTCGTATCGATATAGCACATCGTAGCGCGTGGTAACGCGGGCGAGGAACGAGACTGCGGCACCCGCGAGAGGCGGCGCCAGCCGCCCGGATGTGCCACCTTGGCCTACCCCGGCAGCGCTGCCGCCGCTGCGGGTGCGCTTCGCTTACCGCACTACGGTTGAACCACTCCGCATGATATATGCTTAATCGCTGCCAAACAGGTCGCGGGTATATACCTTGGCTTCCACATCCTGAAGCTCTGGCACCATGCGATTTGCTAAAATAATATCGCACTTCTCTTTAAACGCCGCTAAATCCCGCATAACGGTTGAACCGAAGAACCTATCTTCTTCTAATACCGGTTCATAAACGACCACTTCTATACCTTTCGCCTTAATGCGCTTCATCACGCCCTGCATGGCACTGGCGCGGAAGTTATCCGACCCTGTTTTCATAATCAGACGATACACGCCAACCACAGAAGGGTTACGACGCAGTACCGACTCTGCAATAAAATCCTTGCGCGTACGGTTGGCATCTACAATCGCCTGAACCATGTTACTCGGCACATCGGCGTAGTTCGCTAGCAGTTGCTTGGTATCCTTGGGCAGGCAGTAACCGCCGTAGCCAAAGCTTGGATTGTTGTAGTGGGTGCCAATACGTGGGTCCAAGCCAACGCCCTGAATAATCTGCTTGGTATTCAGGCCTTGGGATTCTGCGTAGCTGTCCAGCTCATTAAAGTACGCTACCCGCATGGCGAGGTAGGTATTAGCAAACAACTTGATTGCTTCGGCTTCGGTGCTGTTGGTCAGCAGCACTTCAATATGTTCAGCCGCTGCCCCCTGCTTTAAAAGCGCAGCAAAGGTTTCACCACGCTCGGAGCACTCGCCCACAATAATGCGGGAGGGATGCAAGTTGTCATAAAGCGCTTTGCCTTCGCGCAAAAACTCTGGCGAAAAAATAAGGTTTTGGGTATTAAAGCGCGCCGATGCCCCCTTGGTGTAACCCACGGGCACCGTGGACTTAATCACCATAACCGCCTGGGGGTTAATACGCATCACCTGCTCAATCACCGCTTCAACACTTTGCGTATTAAAATAATGGGTTTGCGGGTCGTAATCGGTAGGGGTAGCGATAATGACAAATTGCGCATCCGCATAGGCCTGCTCGGCATCCAGCGTGGCTGAAAAACGCAGATCGTCACGTTTCAAGAACGCTGTTATTTCAGCGTCTTCAATCGGAGAGTGGCGATTATTCAGCAACTCAACCTTTTCAGGCACAATATCCACCGCGACCACGTCGTGGTGCTGCGCCAACAGCATGGCATTGGAAAGCCCCACATAGCCCGTACCGGCAACAGCAATTTTCATTATCATCGATTCCTAAAGCTGAGCTTAAAAAACTAAAAAAGCCAGCTTCGTCGGCTGGCTTTTAAACACCCATAAACAAACCAACAACGCAGGCATTAATAACAACATTATGACAATACTATGCTAGCGATGCAGCAATGGCTTCAGCTGCCTTTTGTGCTTTGGTAGTGTCTACAGCTTCAACCATTACACGAATCAACGGCTCAGTACCTGATTTACGCAACAGCACTCGGCCACTCTCGCCAAGCTCGGTCTCCACGTTAGCAACTACCGTTTTCACTTGCTCGCTTTCTAATGGGTCAATACCCGCCGCAGCAGCATAGCGCACATTAATGAGTGTTTGGGGCAGTTTCTGCATACCCTGCTTTGCCTCGATCAACGATACATTCTGTTGTAGCAAGCAGGTAAGTACGCGAAGCGAGGCAATAATCGCATCACCGGTTGAAGCGTGATCCAAGCTAAGCAAGTGGCCCGAACTTTCGCCGCCCAAGCGCCATCCAGTAACTTTTAGCTGCTCCATTACATAACGGTCGCCCACCCTCGCACGCTTGAACGGCACCCCCAAAGAGGCAAGCGCCAGCTCTAACCCAAGGTTACTCATTTGAGTACCCACTACACCGCCCGTATAGCCCGATGCCTTGGAATCTTTCGCCAACAGAAACAGCAGCTCATCACCATCGACAACCGTACCTGTGTGGTCCACCATCATCAGGCGGTCGGCATCTCCATCCAAGGCAATTCCCATATCAGCACCGTGATGAAGTACCGCTGCCTGAAGGCTTTCCATTGCGGTAGCACCGCAGCCCGCGTTTATGTTAACGCCGTTGGGCTGGTCATGAATACTCACCACCGTCGCCCCCAGCTCACGATAAACTGCTGGGGCGACTTTGTAGGCAGCGCCGTTCGCGCTATCCACCACTACTTTCAGGCCGCTTAAGCTCAAACTGCTGGGCAGGTTCGCTTTGCAGTATTCGATATAGCGCCCAGCCGCATCGTCTACTCGGCGGGCTTTACCCAACTGCTCCGAGCCCACACACGTCATGCCATCTTCAATGGCGGTATGCAGCAGGCGCTCGATCTCTTGCTCTTGCACGTCAGAGAGTTTTAAACCGCCCTGCCCAAAAATCTTAATGCCGTTATCGTGAAACGGGTTATGGGAGGCACTAATCACCACCCCAGCGTCCGCACGAAAAGTGGACGTTAGATAAGCCACTGCGGGAGTGGGCAGCGGCCCCACCAATGCCACATTCACACCAGCGGCTGAAAAGCCCGCCTCTAGTGCCGACTCCAACATATAGCCACTCGCGCGAGTATCTTTACCGATGATGACTTCTTTAATGCCTTCTTCGCCCAGCACTCGCCCTGCGGCCCAGCCAAGCCTCATGGCGAAATCTGGCGTCATGGGGAACTCACCGACTCGACCACGAACACCATCTGTACCAAAATATTTTCGCATCATCACTTACCTATATTTTGTAAGAATTAAAGCGCGTTTGTTTGATTGCTCTCCTTTTAATTAACTGCTTCTTAAAAAAGCTTACCTTGTTTTCCAACTTTACATTAGAGGACTCTATTTCGTTACGCTTATGAACAATCTGACGAATAACAGATTCGCACGTTGTAAACCCTTTTAAAGCCGGGTCCCAGTAACGAGGATAACGCAATAAAACGCCGACCATTAGCTCACTAAGAGTCAAATCTTTTATACGCCTCTTTAACGCTTGACTGTTTATCGCTCGATCTTCAGTCAGCCCCCATCCAGCATAAAAAGGCTCACCGTACGTTACCACTTTTTTATCTCTAAGCAGTGCATCAAACCCTACCAAAGATGTCATTGTATGAACGATATCACAATACTCAATACAGCTAATTACTGAGCAACTTGTTTCAACAACATCTGCATAATGCGTAATTCTATCAACTGCCCCCGCTCTGTTTGCAAAAACGACATCGGGATGAGGCTTATAAACGATGAGTGCTTGTGGGTGAGACTGCCTGGCTGCTTTCAAGAGTGCCTCATTAGAACTAATAGTTTTAGATCCATAGCGGATGGATGCATCATCCTCCACTTGGCCTGGCACGAGAACTACTTCTTTTCCGTTATCAGCCCAATGAGGTATAGATTTAGGCTCAATATTATACTTTGTAATGCCCTGGCGAATGATAATTTCACGAATCCGACGAGCACGCTGCAATTCTTCGGAAGTGCACTCTAATGAAGCCAAAAGCAGCTCCAGTCTTGATGGCGTAGAGGGATCAAAATAAATGCCATTGTCATCAATTACCAGGGACAGAGGAGCAACCATATTGGCGCCTAAGCCTACCGATCGAATAAAACCATCTTCCATACGCCAATGCCTAGCGCCAGAGCGGGATACGATAGACTGAATTTCAGAAGACATATCCCTCCCCCATACCAGCACCTGGTCATTATTACTAATATTTAGTTTATTTAGTTCATGAGCTGACCTAGCAAATATTAGCTGCTCAGGATTTAAAGAGAGTAGCGGTGCAAGATTAGCAGCTTTCCACTTACGCAAGCCCACCGCAATACGCCTCCCTGGCAATGTTGCCTCTTGCTCTTTTTGCAAAATCAGCCAATTAACAACATCAACTATATTACCGGCTTTGTGAGTAAACGGGTTCAAGTATTTTGTGTAGTGAATATAAGCAGCTGCAAATAATTCTTTAACAGAGCGGTGATTAGTCCTTCTTGCACAATGCTGGCGGTCATCCGTCACGCCCCAGCCCGCATACCAAGGCATACCAAAAACGGTTACGGGCTTGTTGAGCATTAACGCCTCAAACCCCATCGTAGATGTTACAACATATACTTTTACTACATATCGTAACAAACTCACTGGGTTGCATGGTGTAGTGATTTTCACGACTCTAGGATGGTCCGGAAAATCACTTAGATAACCACGCTTCTGGCCGCTTGAAACTTCTGGGTGCGTTTTGATATAAATTACTGATTCAGGATTTTCATCTAACGCCACCTTAACCATTTTCTGAAAATCTGCAACACTAGCCCCACCTTTAGAAACACTAAGGTCTCCGTAAGTCTGGTCTATTACTAACACACCATCTTTTTGCGATTTACCTAAAACATTTTCATCTATATCAGGGACGTAATTGTATTTACTTATTTTGTTTTTTTTAATCAACTGCATAACATGATTAACATTGACATTAATATTATGAAGCACGTTTTGAGGAGATTCCAGAAGATCCTCTAAATCAGATGGCCGTGTCGCATCATAATATATGCCTACCTTATCGACGATTAATGACAACCCAACTGCCTTGGCACCAGGTAAGTAAGAGCGTATAAAACCATCTTCTAAATGCCAGCACTCAACCGAATACTCACTTGCCAACCTTTCAGCGCGCAGGCCACTCGCTTTCACTCCCCATCCCAGAATAGCTTTAGGCTGTTTAAGATATTTTTTTGTTTTTTGATAATAGATAACATCATCAACCAGTAGCTGCGTTGTAATAGAAGATGCAATGGGGCGAGAAGTAGCAATATACAAAACAGTATTCCAAAAAAGCCAGCCTTACGGCTGGCATGTATGTTGGTTAGATAGCGTTAAGATCAAACCTACTCTACAGTTACACTCTTCGCCAAGTTACGGGGTTTATCAACATCCGTACCTTTTACCAGCGCCACATGATAAGAAAGCAGTTGCAGTGCTACCACATGCAACACCGGCGAAAGCAACCCGTAATGCTCAGGCATCAACAGTACGTTCACACCCTCAGACGACTTCACCGCGCTGCCACCATCGGCAAATACATAAAGCTGACCACCACGGGCGCTCACTTCCTGCATGTTGGCTTTCAACTTCTCTAACATTTCATCGTTGGGAGCAACCACCACCACAGGCATTTCGGAATCGACCAGAGCCAACGGGCCGTGCTTCAGCTCACCCGCTGGGTAGGCTTCCGCATGAATGTAAGAAATCTCTTTGAGCTTCAGCGCCCCTTCCAAGGCAATGGGGTAATGCCGACCACGGCCCAAAAACAGCGCATGGTGCTTATTGGCAAAATGCTGTGACCACGCCTCAATGCTGGGCTCTAACGCCAGCACTTTATCAACGGCAATGGGTAAGTGACGAAGCTCGTCTAAATACGCCTTTTCATCGTCATCACTCAAGCGCTGGTTCGCCTTGGCAAGCAGCAGCGTGAACAAGAACAGCGCGCTGAGCTGAGTAGTGAATGCCTTGGTAGAGGCCACGCCAATTTCTGGGCCTGCGCAGGTAATGAAGCGCAGCGCAGTTTCACGCACGATGGCAGATTCCGGCACGTTACAGATCGCTAGGGTGAAGGTATGCCCCTGCGCCTTTGCGTGGTGCAGCGCCGCCAGGGTATCTGCGGTTTCACCAGACTGAGAAATAACCACTACTAGCTGCTTTGGGTTGGGCACGCTATGGCGATAGCGGTACTCGCTGGCAATTTCTACGTTGCAAGGAATCCCCGCCACCTGCTCAATCCAGTGCTTTGCCGTCATGCCTGCGTAGCTAGAGGTACCACACGCCAGAATCAGCACAGACTCCACCTGCTGGAAAATCTCAGCGGCTTCCGCACCAAAAATGCCGGGCTGCAACTGCCCTACCCCACTAATCATTTCCAGCGTGTTGCTAAGCGCCTGGGGCTGCTCGAAGATTTCCTTCTGCATGTAGTGGCTGTAATCGCCCAACTCGACCGCATTGGCGTTCAAGCTAGAGGTGACAATGGCACGTTCGACCATCTGGCCAATACCATCGACCACGACTGCCGCATCGCGGCTCAAACGGGCTACATCCCCGTTTTCCAAGTACATCATACGTTTGGTAACGGAGAGCAGTGCCGAGGCATCAGATGCCGCATAGTAGCCATCTTCTGCAACGCCCAGCATCAGTGGAGAGCCTTCACGGGCAACGATCAAGCATTCCGGCTCTTCCTCACTAATGACCGCTAACGCAAACGCCCCCTTCAAATGGGCAACGGCACACTGCACGGCAGAAAATAAATTTTCGGCGGGTTCGCCCATTTGGCCTTTAAAACAGGCTTGAATCAGGTGAGCAATGGTTTCTGTATCGGTATCCGAGGTGAACACATACCCCATGCCTTGAAGCTGCTCACGCAGAGACTCGTAGTTTTCGATAATGCCGTTATGCACCACCGCCAAACCAGAGGAAATGTGCGGATGAGCATTGCGCTCGGCGGGAACGCCATGGGTAGCCCAACGCGTGTGGGCGATACCTACATGCCCATTAATACCGGCTTGCGCCACTTTGTTGGCAAGCTCCGCCACGCGCCCTTTAGCACGGGCGCGCTGCAACCCATTATTGAGTACCGCCAAGCCTGCTGAATCGTAGCCGCGATACTCCAGGGTGGATAACCCCGCGAGTAGAAAATCGGAGATTTCCTTTGCGCTTATCGCGCCAACAATTCCACACATTGTATACCTATTTATTCAAGGATAAAGGCTTATAAAAAATAACGAACATAAAGTTTCCTGCCACTTTTTCAAAAAAGGTTCCGTACCAATGAAGATTAAAAAACTGGACCAAAAGACGCAAACTACTACCCCAAATATCAACATATAGAAAACATTAATAAAAACCAAGCGAGATAATACACTTGCATTGCACAGCTCACTGCTCTTAGACAAAAAACTTATCTATACGCTTTCACGCTCCACTCTTTATCAAATCTAGCCATCTCTTCAACAAATTTTTGTGTATCAAAAACTATGGAATAAAGATCAAACTTATAACTCTTATCATTTTGCATTCCCTCAAAATACGCATAAACATCTTTACGCAACTCCATAACTTGCCCTTCAAAAACCTCCAACTTCAACCCTGGTAAAAGAGGCTTCCAAAAAGGAAATAAAATACCATGCACACGGACATTAAGGGGAACAGTTGTTACATTTGATAGCACTTGCATTCGCTGAGCCATCACAGGTTCAGCGCCTCTGCTAGGCGCAGGATAAAGCAAATAAGCCTCAATATTAGTTTTATCAATTAACTCTAAAGCGTCAGCGTGAATCAATGCTTTTTTATTATCAATATTATTTTCCCATATTTTAACAAGAGAAGGTGGTGCAACATCAACCAACCCATTATCTTCAAAAAAGTTTTTATCTAGTTTTGTATATGCAGAAAAAGCGAATATTTTAAAGGTAATCTCGGGGAACAATACTGACAGCTTGCTGGCAAATATAAAGCTGCCAGTATTCGACTTACTAGTCCCAACGAAATTAACTTCATTCGGCGTAAGCACATCTATAACTTTTACTATTTCTTCTACCCTCTCATCAATATAATCCAAATACCAATCACCGGTCATTTGTATATTATTTCTCCTAAACCCTCCACAAATATACTTACTAAAGCCAAGCAATACAGTTACAGTTTTGTCACTTGAATCTATAAGATTAAAAACAGTAGGCTTTTCTTTTTTCACTTTACGTCCCCCGTCACTCAATACTTGCAAAAATATAAACAGTCACTACTCTAACGCAGGCTTACAAATCGACATCTATAGAGGATAAGCTCAGTCGAAAACTTCTTTTTCTATTTTATTCTATAAATACGTTTATTAATATTCTTAACAGTACGAATCAAACTAGATATCTCAGGAAAGGGGAATCTGGCATTTTTCAAACAAAATTTAAAAAAAACCCATAGCAGACGGTAATTAAAAATATGAATGCGAAAGATCCCTGTTCTAGGTTTACTTGAAAGTTCGGTTTTATTCAAAAGAGAGTACAGTACAATAGGGCAGGGCGACTGAACAAATTGCAGGTACCAAGAGTTAATCTCAAACTTCAAATTGACAATTTTTTTCAAACGCGCCATGTAACCAGAATATTGAAACAGATCATTACCCCAGCTTTTCTTTACACCTAAGTCACGGATAAAAAGTGTTCTCTTACCCCAAGCCAAGCTACTATAAGCTACTGAAGATGATATGGTTGCCACACGATGAGAACGCCCTACTAACTCATCAATGTCACCCAGTACAAATTCCAGCGGGTTATCGCCAGCCGTTAAATGCTGACTAATTTCTTCCAGACAAAATTCCAAACAATGGGAGCTAGCTTGCCCTTTACGAGCACGTAAAGCGACAACGACTCTCCAACCTGGATGCTGGTGTGCCAGTGCGATCAAACACTTTACTAATCGGGTACGATCATAAAAAGTATTCGGAACTATGGACTGTTCGACAAACAATAGATCAATATCACAACTCTTGTTTGGCATAGGCGGCAGAGAAATCCAAGGCGCACCAAACAGCAATCCATTATCTTGACCCGTTGTGGCTAGTGCTAGCTGTTGATAAAGGTGATAATCTCGCTTGCAATTAAGTAAGACAAAATCACAATTTAATCGACTAGCAAGTGATTCAAAAATGCGCAGATGCAGCACACCGGGGAAATAACCTATAATTCTTGGTAGGGCCTTATCCTTAGGAGCCTCTCCCCTCTCCCCTTTCAACTTATAAATAAGTCGATTAAGGTCACTTCCTCCCATCCCTGCAAAGATCAGATCCGCCTGCTGTAGAATTTTATTTTGCTCAGCCAGACTATTATCCAATGAATCCATATCCAAAAAAACCAGATTCTTGTCTAAGAGTCGCCTAGAGGTAGTAAACCAACTAACCTGCACCTTACCCTGCTCTTCCAGCAATGCGCAAATGTTACGCGCCCCTTTAAGGTATGCATCATGAGCAGAAATAAAGACCACTTGAAGCGGTTGCAACTGATTTATTAAATTCAGCTTCATTTAGCAATATGCGCCTTACCATGCGGAAATTCATTACAGTCATAACGTGGAAGACAAAGCGGTCTCTGCTTTATATCTATAGGGGTAATATCTGAAGAGTCAACACAAAACCCATAAGTAATACCTTGAAGCTGTAACTCAGAGAGTACCTGCTCATTCCATGAATCAGGCCCCCCGTAGGGATAGCAAAAAGTATTTGATGGCTTTTCAAGTACAGTATTTAGTGACTGGACGGAGCCTGTCACTTCACGAGTGAGGGCTCCTTTACTGAACTTTGTTAGCAAGTTATGACTCTTTCCATGGGCACCGAAGGTAAAACCTTCATCTACCATTTCACGAATCTGAGCAGCATTCATATAAAAATCTTGTGCTATCTCGCTTTCATTACCTACAAACTCTTGAAAAAGTTTTTTCAGAACTATATCTTTGCACTCAGGCTTGAGAGCATAATTGACCACTTTTTTCACACGTAAAGAATGATCATCCATCGATTGCATGGAGTAGGGTGAAACTTTGAGTTGTTCAAAAAAACCATCGATAAGTAGGCTGTCATCTAAAAGCTTCTCTAGTGCATTCAGTACTCTTGAGCCACCAAATCGGCCAAGTAAATAATGAACTCGGTGAACATTTAATAACTCTTGCGCCTGCAAAGAGGCACTTGAAACATAAAAAATCCCCCATATATCACGCTCTAACAGAATCGGGCGTACATAACGATAGTGGTCAATCAATCCATCATCAAAAGTCAAAATTACGCCTTCTGGAAGAGCATTTTCTGGCCTCTCTAACGCCTCTTGCCAATGAGATTGCTTTATAAAACCGTATTCATATTCAAAAAAGTCAAGCTGACGCTGAAAATTATCTAAGTGTAGATAGAAAAGGTGCGGCTGCAAAACATCTGTTGGCCGTATGTAGTGATACATTATAGATTTCATAACTCACCTTACACTTATTGAAAAGAAGAAAGAAGCTGGGCCTTATTGGCTTTAGTTACATCCCATAATCTTTCTTTACTTTCTCGTATATTGCAAATAAGCTTATCCTCGTATTTTATAAAGTAACTAAGACGATCAATCATCCCATCAACCACAGCATCCATCGCCGTAGGGTTATAGCTATGTGGCGCAAGATAAATTGGATTATTAAAATAGTCTGTAGGCATAGGCTTGCGTACATCATTTCCAGTTAAAAACAGCGAAGGCGTTTCATAAGCCATAAATGGAAGAAATGAATGTAACCTAGCCCCAAATGCAAACCGGTAGCCAGAAAAACGACTAAAAATGCAGTCTATACTTTCCCACTCTTCCTGTATTCTCGCCGACGATGTAGTTTTATCTTTAAATAAAGAGCTAAAGATAAAACTTTTTAACTCCTCACTAACATCAACATAGTCAAATATGTCAAAAACATATTCATTTATATCCTGTGTATGATTGGGCGAGAACTCACACTCTAAGCCGCATGACCGAGCATAGCTAACAAACCTGCGTATTGGATGCTTTTTATAATTTTCAGCTGTAAGACCGTTCATAAAAGGGAAATTAACAGCTACTTTATTGGTTTTTTTCTTTGCTGACTTTGCCATAGAGTCAATAAAAATAGAAGGGCATGGCTGAAAGATCAGTTTCTCAGCATCTTTGGAGGCACACATAGTTTGCAATCGCTGCCTATCATAATTACCGCGAACATATACACCACTCGAGATTGCAAACAAGTCTGCAATTATTCCTTCACTTACTCTAGAGAAAGGCTTCTGATTTTTTTTTGCTCCTAACGGGGTATTAGTGCCTGTACCAAAAAAAGCTAAGTTTTTTCCCTTCTCCTTCCAATCTTGAACACGCTTGGAAGTGAGGTGTCGAATCAACCACTCATCCGGATGCTTTTCAGGTGTATAAGATCCAGACAAAATACCACCTGGACCAACAAGTATATTGTCCTGTACGTTATCTAACTTATCTGCTCTAATATGATGGTACTTAAAGTTAATTTCACCCTCAAAAAGCTTTTCTATTGCTTTATGGATAAGAACATCGCCAGCATTAGAGCAGGGGCCATATACTAAAAGGCTTGCTTCTATTTTTTCTTTAATAGGAACCTGATTAGTTGATTCGTGCTTTCCAGCAATAGATCTCTTAACTCTACTTAACATAATTAATCCTTAGGCTTTTGGGCAATGATGTATTAGGTCGTTCTTGGTCTCCATCTGCTTTGAATACTGGACCATCAAATCCATTTTCCATAGCACATTGAAGATCAATGTTCTGAGCCACAAAAGGTTCAAAATAATTTGGAACAACTACATCACTTAAACAAGAGTTACGATTAATAAAACCACTTTTCTGTAGCTGCTCACTTAGCTCGCTATATACGTAAAAATCCATATACTCAATCTCTTGTCGCTGCAGGTAATCCTCAAACCAAGCTAGAGACTGGCCTAACAGTAATAACGAACCGTATACATCAACTAATCGTAAAGCATATCCTCCATTCGCGTTCATTATGCGACCGATCGCATAGCTGATCTGGCCGTCACACTCAATGCGAAATAGCTGATAACAAGTAAACGGATTATGTACATACCGATTAATAAAGTACTCTACTCTACGCCCTCGACTATCTTTGATATTTTTAGCGTCTGCGTGCAACTGCTGCTCATCACTACCGGTCAGCTTCACGCTACCGCTAAATGGATGACAACAATATAAAGGCAAGCAACCTCTCAATAGTTGGTAAGAATTCAAATAACGGTTATAAATAAATAATTGATCTAAAGTCTTTACTTGGTATCGTAGCAAACTATAAATTTTACTCGCGGCTTCACTCAACCCCAATACCGCAATTGATCGTTGGGGATAACGCTTTTTTAGTTCCAAAATTAGACGGAGTCCAAGCCCTGGCGCACGAACATCCTCACGCACTTTCCAGAGTGCTAGCCAAACCTCAGAATACTCGGGTGTTGATTGATAAAATCTATCAGTATCAATATAGCCCAAAACACCTATAATATCGCCATCTCTTTTAGCCAGTAAGAAATTAGCCCCTTGCTGAGTTCCATAATACCAATCCAAGACATCTTTTTCTCTAGATAAAATATGTCCTTTCCGCCAGTGTTGGTCGATAAATTTCATCAACGCTGGCAACTCATCACGATTACACTCAGCGATCTGCATAACGAAGATCAATCACTTCAAAAAAATCAAGGCTAAACTGATAAGATGCTGCACTAGCAACACCATTAAAGTTGTCATCAGTAATAATGTTTTCCCGCTTCATAAACTCGTAAACTGGTCGATTTTTAGCGGTTTTCTCATAGCAGACTTCGAGCTGATCTATACCTATTGATTGGGCATAGCGAACAGCACAATCCAGCATTGCGCGCTCAACATCACGCCCCATAACTCGGCAACTAAGAATAAAGTCTGCTAATTCAGCTCTGCTTTCACTAAGACTCAATCCTACTAAACCAGTCAGCCCCATATCGCCAAAGCGGTCTGCAACCCGGAAAGCAAACATCTGATTGCCAGCTTTAAGCCAGCGCTCTAATTCACCTTGGGTTAGGCGACGGGTGCGTAAATTGAACTGGTTTGTTTTATTTAGCAACTGGACTACACGAGAAATATTATTAGCATATACATTTTCAATTGTTAGTTTCATCTCCAATGAAGCTAGCCATTCGCTTTTATCGGTAATATTGGCCTTTAGGACGCTACGCTGCTTTTCTTGCAAGAACATCTTAGTTTTCTGGCGATCTTCAGTTGACAGACTAGCCACTGAAAAGCATGTCAATTTCCGCAGAGCGGTAACGTATTCACATGGATCTTCTGGCCATTCTGGAACAAATACCTCTGGCAGTGCTTCAGCAATACGTCCACGCTCAACTGGGTTGTCATCAATAAATACAACCGAATGAAGCCCTATGTTTAAATCGTTAGCAATAGCCAAAATATTTGCTGCTTTGTCTTCCCAATTGATATGCCATGCGGAAAAATCCTCCAGTTTCAGCTGCATCTCTGGATGAGATCGGATAGCTTCCAAAGCATTATCTTCGTAGTTCTTGCTGGCTATAGCGAGTGCGATACCACGATTTTTCAGCGCTCTAATCTCCTTTTGGAATTGAGCAAAAGCCTCGCCTATAGCACCTGGAGCACCTAATTTTAGATTTTCGAGTCCATCATCACCTAAGATCCCCCCCCAAAGGGTATTATCTAGGTCTAATACCAGTAGCTTTCGGCTACGACCATTAATTGCTTCAATAGCAGCTATTAAGTCTTCAGCAACGGTACGGAAAACTTTTTGGTTAAATGGTATCTTGCCAGCATGGTATAACTTACCATTATAAAAGCCATCACTCTGGAACCAGCGGTTTTGATCCAAGCACCAAGCATTTCCCAATGTCGATAATGCTTTGTAAAGTTTCAGATTTAGCTCAGCCAATAAAAAACCGGGGTTGCCTTCAGACAGATTACTCAAACCGCTGCCTTGCATATAGGCGGGTAGTACAAAATTCGCAACCAACAGACCTTTACATCTACCAGACAATTGAGTTATTAAAGCAACATAGTTATTTAAGTCGTCATCTAATTGCGCCCGGTCAAAAGGTTCAAAATTTAACGCTGCGCCATAACTCTGAGACCAGCTAGAAAAATCAAGCCATAAAAACACTAAATCGTCGTATCCCTGCTCAATGCAAGTATATATCGACTGCATAAACTGTCCATAGGGTTGCTGTTCTACATATATCGAGGAATTCAAGTTAGTAACGATTCGCTCTAACCCCGTAGAGTTAAAATCAGTAATAATTTTCACTTTCAAGGCTCCCCATTAATATCTGGATAGCTTTCAATTAAAAGATCTGAAAATTTCCGTAGATCCATATCTGAAACACTTTCTAAATCTAAGGCAGAAAACCACTCTACTAAGGAGTGTCCGCCTAGCACATCTGTGCCTAAGCTTTGCTCTAGCTCAACTAGTAATAACAAAATAGCAAAGGAGTCAAACACACTCTCACTACCCAACAACTTTAGCTGAGGGGTAATCATATTACTTTCTAAACCTTCCACTTGCATGGCGATATTGCTTGTCGCTTCAGTTACTTGCTGTAGAGCACGGTTTTGTAATTTTGTCATAGAATTTCACCATTAGCTTTTATATCAATTAAAATGCGTAGCGCCTTCTCTAATTGAGTGTTATCTACTATTTTCATTTGGGACTCACCAACTGTAGCCAATGCGCTTTCTAGAATATTTTCAAATGCCTCAGGGCTATCTATATGAAACACCATTCCCAGCTCAATAAAGTCACTGTAATTAAGAAATCCTTGGTACCCACAAACCACACTAGGCACACCAAAATAATCAGCTTCAATAACCGTTGTTGAGCATTCAGTCATGTGAATATCCGCAACCCTAGCTAAAGCCATAAAGCTGATATTATCAATTTCTCTACTATATGTAGCCTTACCTTTCAGTGAAGAAAGATCGATACTCTGGTGCTTAGGATGACGCTTAATAATCCACTCTATACGATCTGATGTATCAAGAATAATTTTTTCAAAGAGAAAAGGAAGGGAGATCTGATCCTGTAAAGTCAGCACACCAACTTTTTTGTTTTTTTCGGTACTAGAGGGCTCCCCAACTTCACGAACACCAGAAGCACCCTCATGCATCTCTTCTACGAAGCTCGTGGTACTATTTTTTTTATTTATAATATGCTTTTGTAATCTCGATAACGAAGCTGGTAATACCTCGTCCATGAGATCTTTCTGTCGCTCCAACCAAGGAAAACCTCCAATTAAAGGCTCTATACCACACACTTCTGGATCATCACCAAAGTTTTCACGTATCTTATTAGCATCATAATCTCCCCATACCCAAAAAACATCTGGAAGTAGCTCATAACCTTGCCTAGGTATTGCCTGCCAGCGATTATACACAGGACTCCAACCAGCCTGCACACCATGTTGCAAATCTACAGTTTTAATACCAAGTTTTTTTGCCGCACAAACTAATGCATAATGATAGTCAAAACCTACAAAAAAAATTACTTTAGGATTGTAGCACTTTAACAACTGCAGGTAGAAGTCACGCTGATGAAAAAACCACTCTACACATTCATTATAACTTCTTTCATCGAATTTTGCTTCAGGTAAATATTTCTGAACATGCACAAGAAAATCTTTCGGCCTATCTGTCAACGGAGCATAACCGACCTTGCGAAGCATGGGAGGTAACACTACATCTACATCGTGTACACGATGTGATGTAATATCACCAATTGATTTAACTACTTCAACTTTTTTAGCTCGACCTAATGTGCGTGCTACCTCAAAAACTGGATCGGTAATGCGATTGTATATATATCCATTAATACGTGTTTGCTCAGTACCACGAAGATTAGTAAAAAATAAAAAATCGCAATTTTCTTCTGGCAATGTTTCCAATGTTTTTATGGGTAACTTTCTTGAATAATGCTCCTGCCATTCGCGAGAAATATAAAGTTTGCATGTATTAATCTCGGATGCATTTTTCCCCTTATAGGAAGCCTGACAACGAACCCATAATATATGACGAAAGAGAGGCCACATTAATAGCCCCGGAGCAGCAGCTCCTCCCTGCAAACTATTAACTGGAAAATTAACCTCAAAATCTAATAGCTTGTTAGCTAATTGTAAATCCTCACTTCTATTTTTAGATAAACTCTTAGCCTGGTTACTTTTCCTGGAAGCTACTTCTTTAGAATCTTTCTTTTGTTTTTTGGACTGCTGCTCATCCTTATACTCACTAGCAATAAGCCCAAAGCGTCTCTGCTCCTCTAGACTCATTTGGTCAACTTTTCGCACAGCTGCTTTTTTTTTAGCATCTTGAAAAAACATGCGAGGCGAATACAAAAATTTAGTGAATTTGCTCACTCGACCTCCTTATATTAATAGATTTTACGCCATTAAGCTCGCAGACCTTCAGGCGAACGAGAGTAGAGTGGGTGTCACACCATGTGCACCTGTCGGCCTACTCACCGGCGCTGAATCTGATTGGGATACTGTGGCATCAGATAAAATACGCATGGCTGCTGTTGATGCTTACCTATCGTTTGCCCCTTCTGCGAAGAGGTGCCCCGGCTATTCGGTGGCTAACGAACTAATCACATGACTAATTTCGAATAAGCATCTATAAGCACAGCATGTATACTTAAATTAACAGTACCAATTAATTCTATTCATCAACATCGGCTTTTTTTAACTGAGCACCCTTTTTAATTTTTTGTGTTGCCTTTTTACCAACCAAATTGGCATAGTCATCCGCTGAAAAGTCACCAGTACCGGGACGTTTCACCCATAGGTTCTCTTCTGTGAACTCTTCACCTTCTGCAATATCTGCTTCAGCCACTACTGAGGCAAATGCAAACTGCATAGTAATGCGCTCTTCTTCAGCCGCCTCTTTGGTACCACCACTTGCCTCATAAATTGCTTTTGAGCCGTTAATAAGATCACTCAGTGCGGCAGGGTCCATTGAGCACTCGATGTCAGGACCAGGGCGGCTCATGTCATCGGTAAAGTGGCGTTCCAATACACGCCCGCCCAACGCCACAGCGCCCAAACATGCATAATTATCGACTGTATGGTCAGATAAGCCGACGATCGCATCCGGGAAGTGCTCAGCTAGAGACACCATTCCACCCAAACGTACTAATTTGTAAGGTGTCGGATAGACATTGGTACAATGTAGTAGAACGAATGGGACTTTAGCATCTCTTAAAATATTGACTGATTTTTCGATGCTTTTAATATCATTCATCCCAGTAGAAAGAATGACAGGCTTACCAAATGATGCTACGAGCTTCAAAAGAGGATAGTTATTGCATTCACCAGAGCCAATTTTATACGCAGGCACGTTCATACGATTTAATCGCAAGGCCGCAGCACGAGAAAATGGAGTACTGATAAACTCCATTCCTTTAGACTGAACATACTCCATAAGCGCTGTTTCATCTTCCTCATTTAATGAGCAACGCTCCATTATTGTATAAATTGAAACATCAGCATTGCCCGGAATTACACTTTTAGCATCATCAGACATTTCATCTTCAACCACATGGGTTTGGTGCTTAATGATTTGAGCACCCGCGCCATAAGCAGCATCAACCATTTCTTTGGCAACGGTTAATGAACCTTCATGATTGATACCAATTTCAGCAATTACAACTGGCGGTAAATCTTTACCTACTTCAACAGAACCAATTTTGAAAGAACTCACTTTAAATCTCCTTGGCTAACATATTAGCTAGTTTAAGGTCTAGCTCAGAGTCAATGTCAATTGAACTCTTAGCATCCATTTCGTAGACTTCGATTGGCTGTGTGTAAAAGGTTTCATTTCTTATCAGCTTAGAAATATCGTTAATAAATAACGCACCATTTAGCCTTAGTGCTTTAGGCATATATTGCCTTGGCATATCAAAATAAGATATATCTTTGATTGCATTTAAGCCTGCATCTGTTTCAACAAAAAATTTAAACGGATGATGCTCAGCCTCACAAACTGAACAAAGGCTTTGCGCTTCTGTTTTTTTGTACTTAACGAATGCTTCTCTTATGTGCGAATGATTTCTTAGTGGGCTAGTAGGCTGCAACAACACTACAGTACCATCCATATAACCCAAGGTGGAGATTGCATGTTTAACAGCGTCAATTGACTTTGCAGCATCACCTGCAAGTTCTTTGGGCCTCAAGACAACTTCAGCACCGTATAACTCACCTTCTTTTGCGATTTCTTGCCCATCAGTCGTCAAAACTATATGATCAAAAATTTGACTTTTTTTTGCTGCAAGAATGGCTCTACCAATTAGGGAAACACCGTTTACCAAACGTAAATTTTTATTTATTACGCCTTTTGAGCCTTCCCTTGCTGTAATAATAGCGACTACTGGGCTTAAATCAATCATAAGTCAACAAACCTTTTCTGTACCGGACGTTCCCAAAACTCTTGTGAGCGTACCGCTACTGCAAATTTTTGAGTACTGTCCCCGTCACCAAACCATTTACAAGAAGAAATATCGCTTTGCACTTTAGCCGCTTTGATGCTTTCTAATATAGATTCTGAAGTGTAATCAGCATTTACTATTGAAGCTCCCATATATCGGTCACTTTGCCTTGTTCCGACATTGACCGTTGGCACACCATAAAATGGGGCTTCCCTAATACCGGCGCTTGAATTTCCAATTACATAATTTGCATGCTTTAGAAGCACTAAAAAGTATTCAAAACGTATAGATGGATAAGACTTAATCTTCTCACCGCTAATTTTTATGAGCCTTGCAATTATCTCGGCGCTCCCAGAATCATTATTAGGATAGATAGAAACAAAATTATCACCACTCACCTGTAATGCATTATAGTAGTTCTCCGCATACTCGCTTATTCTACTCTCTTCAGTTGTTACTGGGTGAAACATAGAAACGGCATAGCTATTAAAGTCGATATCGTATTTTTTTTTAACTTCTTCCAAGCTTGGAAGCTTATTGCTATTCATCACATCTAAATCAGGAGAACCAATAATATAAATACTTCCCTCAGCCTCTCCCATTTGCATTAGCCGCTTCTTTGCTTCTTCATTCGCCACCATATGAATATGGGCTAGCTTACTTACGGAATGGCGAATAAGCTCATCGACTGTTCCAGATCGTTCGCCGCCCTCAACATGGCAAACTAAGCGACTTTGCAGAGCTCCAACCGTAGCCCCAGCCAGTGCTTCAAGACGATCACCATGAACAACAATGAGGTCTGGATCAATTTCATGAGTAATTCTAGAGACTAATGAAATGGTATTTCCTAACACGGAGCACATTGGTTCGCCAAAGTGCTGATTAGCAACAAAGTAATTATGCTTGTATTTTTCTCTTTCAACTTCCCGATAAGTAGAGCCATAGGTTTTCATCATATGCATACCAGTCGTGATGACATGAAGCTCAAAATCCATATCATCTTCAATGTTGCGCATTAATGATTTCAATTTACCAAAGTCTGCACGTGTACCGGTCAAAAAAACAATTTTTTTCATTTCAAATTCCCTTTGATTACTCACTGTCATGATACATTTTGATAGCATTAGTTGCGCTATCAGACCAAGAGGGTTCACTGTCTTTACATATCCGCATGATTCACAAATATTGCGTAAAATTTCTTCGTAGGAAGCCCTCTACATTAGTAATAGCTTATCTTTTCTTAAGTACATTTTTCTTTTACTTTAAATTCACTATTACCAACTGCTTCTTTACCAAGTTTATAAATCTCAAATCTGAACAACCATTGGTTTCTAATAATATTTATAGCCTAGCATTCATCACATGCAATTGACTGCTAGTCATCGCCATTGATGACCTCAAGAGCCGCTTCCATTTCGCTCTTACGAAGATAAGCGAGTTTTTTAGCTTTCTCTAATGTTGCATATTCTTTTTCTGACCACTTTTCCTGTAATGCTAAATTTAGACCATACTCAATGCCTATCACGGTGCGATCAAACTTAGCTACCTCGCCTTTGGCTGCTTTGAGAATTCCTTCAGGCGTTGCATTGGTAATATTTACCAACTCATTCCCTCGCGCTTTTGCGTGTTTATGAGCCTTGCGCAACACATCTAGCTCTTCTTTTGTCCACTTTAGCTCTTTAGCCTGCTGAATGAGTATATGCAAACCATTTGCTCTAGGTCGGACATTTTTCAGCTCTTGCTGAATTGCATTAATCTGCGTTTTACTCAGAGCAGCTGGATCGACATCAAGCGATTTTTCGTTTAATTCATGCAACAGCGATTTATCATCGGTATCTTGATGATAGTCAGCAATGGCTTCGTTGATGTCGTCATACCAAGCTGCACCGCCATCTTTAAGATAAATGCCTGCTTTGCATAAATCGCGAAGGATGCCTTCGCCATGAGACACCATAATTAACGAGGCCTGACCTACCCGCTCTTTAAATAGCGCTTGTGCCTTTGCTTTAAAGGCACGGTCACCAACGGCTGTAGCCTCATCAGAGATATATACGTCAAAATCAAATGCAAGAGATAGCCCAAAGGATAGGCGCGACTTCATACCTGAGGAATAAGTACGTATCGGTTCATCAAAAGCTTCACCTATTTCAGCGAAGTCTTCTACAAACTTAATGATCTCTTTGATGTCTTTTCCACGCCCTTGAGTACGTGCTACAAACTTTGCGTTCTGGCGCCCTGTCATATTGCCTTGCATGCCGCCTGATAATCCTACAGGCCAGGATACTCGACTGTGTCGAATCACCTCTCCCCGCTCGGGCGTATCCATACCCGCTATTAGACGTAAAAGGGTGGATTTGCCCGCACCGTTAGCGCCAATCAATCCCACGCTAACCCCTGTGGGGATCGTGAAGTTGATGTCTTTGAGCACCCAATCGCTACCATGGTGGTTGTGGTAGCGCTTGTAGAGGTTTTTGATTTCAATCATTTGGTGTTAGTAACCGATGGTAATTCAAAACAGAGCGCGATGATTGTGTTGCGGGGGTGGCGAAGACATTCGAAGATCATCTGAAGCGGTGCTAACGGTGAGCACGGTGGCGAGATCAGGGCGTCGTGCCGACGCCTTCCGCGGGTGCCTCATTCGCTCGTTCCTCGCGAGATTCGTTACCACGCGCTACTAAGAACTGGTAACTCTCACTTCCCTGCCCTTTCGTTCGTACATTGCTTCTAGCTTGCTTTTCAACACTGCGCGGGCGTTTTGGTCGCCGTGTACCAAACGGATGGTATGGGGCCAGCGGCGCATGCGTTTTACAAAGTTTAGCAGGTCGCGCTGATCCGCGTGGGCGGAGTAGCCGCTGATAGAGGTAACGCCTGCGTTAATGTCGATACGCTGCCCATCGATTTCGACCCAGCCGCCCTGGCCGTATTGCTGTATGGCGCGGCCAGGCGTGCCTGCGCCCTGGTAGCCTACAAACAGCACTTGGTGGCGGGCATCACCCAGCATGGCTTTTAGGTAGTTCATAATGCGCCCACCTGCGCACATACCGCTGGCAGCTATTACCACGGCGGGCCTGCCGGTTTTGGCTAAATACTCAACCGTTTGCTCGTGTTCGGTGTGGCTTTCTACGGTGTAGAGGCTGGCAAAGTTGAGCGGGTGGCGGCCCCTTATCAGACGCTTTTGGGCTTCATCATCCCAGTAGGGTTTTAGCTCGCGGTATACCTTGGTAAAGCGGGCGGCCAGCGGTGAGTCGACGATAATTTCTAGCGTGCTCCACTGGTGGTTTTTGGCTTCATGAATAATGCCTTCCAGTTCGTAAAGCAGTTCTTGCGTGCGGCCTATGCTGAAGGCGGGCACCATGACCGTGCCGCCGTTAGCTAGCGCTTGTTCTATCGCTTTTCTTAACACGGCGCGGCGCTGACGGCGGTCCGGGTGGGTGCGGTTGCCGTAGGTGCTTTCTAGCACTAGCTGGTCGCAGCCGTGGGGCGATTTCGGTGCAGGTAGTAGTGGCGCGTGAGGTGCGCCCAGGTCGCCGGAGAAAACGATACGCTCTTTTTCATTAGTTTCAGCGGCTTGATAGGCTATTTCCACGTAGCAGGAACCGAGAATATGACCTGCCCGCTTAAGTTTTATGCGTGCGGTGCCGATAGTATTGTGAGCAACGCGGTGCCACTTGCCATAGGGCACGCTTACGATCTGCTGTTTTAACTGTTCCTGAAAGCGTTGGATCAGTTGGGCGTTGCGGGTGAAGCCAATTTTTAGCGCGTCTTCAATCACCAGAGGCAGTAGCTTGGCAGAAGGCTCTGAGCAGATGATGGGACCTTTGAACCCGGCTGCCAGCAAGTAGGGTAGCCGCCCTACGTGGTCAATATGTACGTGAGTGATGACAAGCGCCTGTACGGTGCTGATATCAAATTCGATTTGTAGCTGTTCGAAGCTGTCTTCTTCCGCGTCTTCGCCTTGAAAGAGGCCGCAGTCGATTAGCAGTGAGTGTTCGCTATTCAGTATGAGCTGATGGCAACTGCCGGTAACGCCGGTTGCGCCGCCGTGATGAATAATATCGAGCATGAGGCGCCTTTTTTGGTGTTGTGAGGTAGCTTCACCGAAGCCAAGTAGTGATTGGTGGCGCATCCGGGGCGTCGTTCCGCCGCCTTTCGCGGGTGCCTTTTGCTCGTGCCTCGCAAAGCGTTACCACGCGCTACACAATCAGCAGGGTAGATATTTCGTAGCGTGTGGTAAGCGCAGCGCACCCGCAGCGCACCCGCAGCGGCGGCCCGGCGCGGAAGCACCGCAAAGCGGTGCCGGGGTGGGCGTTGGTGGCGCATTCGGGCGTCGTTCCGCCGCCTTTCGCGGGTGCCTTTTGCTCGTGCCTCGCAAAGCGTTACCGCGCGCTACGTTTGAATAATCAAGGCGTTAGCTAACTTGTAGCGCGTGGTAAGCGCAGCGCACCCGCGAGAGCAGCGCGAAGCGGTGCCGGGGTTGGGCATTGGGGCACATCCGGGCGTCGTTCCGCCGCCATACGCGGGTGCCTTTTGCTCGTGCCTCGCAAAGCGTTACCGCGCGCTACTCGAAGGTGTGCCTAACATCTACTAGCGCGCTTAGCGCCCACTAGCGACCCTAGCTTGAATAATTTTTTGATAATAACCGCTTAGTTGTTTCTTTTTCTGCCTTAACGCATCGATTTCGGATCTCGTCAGCGGTTCTAAAGCCGACGAGATAACTTGCTTCGTTGGCGGTGAGGGCTGAGGTTTGTATTCCGAAGATATTTTTGATTTCATCACCAAAGCGCTCCTCCAATAATTGGATATGCTTTTTTACTGCGCGAAAATTTGTTGATCGACCAGCATTTACCAGCAGTATAGACCCAATTGCGTTTCCGCCGTTCATTAACAGGTAATTAGCCAACTCTGCCAATGTGCTCCCCATGCTGGTCACGTCATCGACAAGCACATATTTTCCACCCTGCTCCACAGTTCCTTCAAATGAGGGCCTTGAGATTAGCCTTTCCATGGGGTCTGCGCCGGTATGAAACACTCTTTGCAGCTGGACAATATCTGTCTCACTGGTACCCCCACACACTTCAGCACATAAAAGTGAAAGCATGAGTGGTATCGCATTATCACCAGCGGCTTCCTTGGCATAAGGAGAAACAAAAATAGCATCCTCAGGAAACTCACCATTGAGCGATGCTAGAAACTCAAGAGCCAACTCCTCTACAAGCTGTAACGCAGCATCAGGGTTACCAGCTTTCGCAGTTACGTAGTCCGGATGCTGCTTTATATCATTATCATCGTTAAAACAATGAAAGTGCTTAGCCCCTTCCGGGAAGGCGTATACCCTATCCATTGTCTTTACCCACAGTTCGTTGCCTTATGTACACAATGTACTTCTTGGAGATTTGCGTTAGTCGGTCCAAGTCAGCGTGTATATTTTGGCCCGTGCCACGATGCGTGTATTTTCGGTAATGCCCGGGTTGGGCATTCGTGGCGCCTCCGGGGCGGCGTTCCGCCGCCATTCGCGGGTGCCTTTTGCTCGTGCCTCGCAAAGCGTTACCGCGCGCTACACAACCAGCAGGGTAGATATTTCGTAGCGTGTGGTAAGCGCAGCGCACCCGCGAGAGCAGCGCGAAGCGGTGCCGGGGTAGGCATTGGTGGCGCATCCGGGCGTCGTTCCGCCGCCTTTCGCGGGTGCCTTTTGCTCGTGCCTCGCAAGGCGTTACCACGCGCTACTCGGGGTTTTCACCCTTCACCCTTCACCGCTATCAGTCTCGGTGATCTTTTATGATCATGAGAATCATGCTGAAGATAAAGGCGAGGAAGATGGTGATGATGGCAAAGACACTGCTGTTGTAAAGTCGATTGGGTTCAGTGGGGTATTCAGGAAATAGCGGGCTTTGTAATACGCTTACCTGTTTAAGCTGACGCGCAGCTTCCAGGCGGGTGTTTTCCAATACAGCTAGCGCGTTTGAGTAGGTTTCCTGGGCAAACTGAGCCTGTAATTCTAGTGTTTGGTACTCTGATGAAACCCGGTTAAGCGAGTTTCCGGTGGCCTGGGCCAAGCGGTCACGCTGCTCCTCAATTTGGTCGCGCAGCGCCGTAATGTTCCGTTCTACCTGGCGTAACTCGGCGGATTGTGTGCTTTGAAAACTTGCCAGTGCATTACGCTGCGCTTGAAGACGTGCCAAGTCGCCTTCCAAGGATGCGACGACCTGATTAATCCCTTCTACCGTGGCGGTGGGCGATACCAGGCCATATTCGTTTTGAAACTCAAGTAGCTGGGCACGCGTTTCTGTAAAGCGCTCTTCCAAGCCTACCATTTGGCGTTCTAAAAAGTGTACCTGCTCATCCGCCAAACGGTGCCCCATTTGGTTCATATGGTCTTCGCCCGCGTTTAGTAGTAGCGATGCCATATCGTAAGCAAACTCTGGGGTATAAGCCTGCACTTGAATATTGAGTACGCCCGCATACTCATCCAGTTCTATATCCACTCGGCGCAAGTAGTATTTATGCAGGTCTTCAATAGGCACATCAGGATTACGCAACCTGGCAAAAAAATCGCCGTGCTCACTGTAATGCTGACGAACATTAAGCTGCTCATCAAGCAGGCGCAGCATATCGACTGAAAGCAAATGCTCACGTAGCAAAAGCAGATCGGCAGTGTTACCTGCACCGCCTCCCATTAGCGATGACAGGTTAAATTCCGGCGTGGCCACTTGGGGGCTTTCAAGCACTACCGTGGCATAGGAAACATAACGTTCTTGCGCCCATACAAACCAGTAAAATGACACAAGCAAAATCGCCAAAATAGCGATGGCCCACTGAGGCGATTTATTAAAAAAACGACGTAACGAAACAGGCATGGGTTATTGGGCCTTTAATCGGTCAACAAAGCGCAGGTGCATTAATAGCCCTAGCGCGTTCAACGTAAGGGTTACCATCCAAAAATAGAGCATGCTGGTGCCGTGAATGGTTTTATAGTTTTCGAAAAAACCTAAACGCAGGGTTTCTAAACCATGGGGAATCGGATTAAGCATTAGGTATTCAAGCAGCCAGTGCGGCATTTGATTAAGCGGAAATATAACGCCGGAGATAATTAATAGGGGCAGTGAGAGCATCCGTATCACTCTGCCGACTTCAGGCACCAAGACGGAGGCTACAGAGGTTACTAGCCCTAAGCCCACTCCAAGACTCCAAAGCGATAGCCAAGCAGCCATGGCTCTGATGGCATTATCGGGGTACATATCCAACCCCAGCATCAGGCCTCCCGCCATAAACAGTAAGAAAATAAAGGTACGCAGCATCCCCTCAAGGAAGTTGCGAACTAAAACTGGGTCTACGGGCTGTACTTGGCGATAAGCAAACAGTGCCTTGTTGCCTTCAATCGCCCCCATACCGCGCAACATGCCCTCCCTTACCAGGAAGAACCCCATCATTCCCGTAATCATCCAGGGTATAAAAGGGGCATTTACGATTAACCGATCACCACTAACAAAGCTGCGGATACCGACCATAATAGCGACCAGGGCAAACGGCTCGAAGATCATCCAGAACCAGCCCATGCGGTCGGCCATGGTGCGTGAAATCGCTTCACGCATGAACATGGCGTACCACACGCTGCGAGTGACTTGCCAGGGCGTGCGGGCGCCCCGGCGTGTTGCTTGTGTTTCAGCCATGACGGGTGCCGCCTTAAAGTGCGTGTTGCTTGTCATGTGGTTTGGCTTTTTACGGGATAGGTAGCGGAGTCTTCGCGGGTGCCTCGCTGCGCTCGTTACCGCGCGCTACGAGGGCACCCCTTTAGCGACTCACCAAGCACTCATTACAGGTCCAGCGCGACGCGGGTGGTCACGGCGATCTGGAAGAGGATCTGCGTTAGCGTAGAGGCCAGCTGTAAGTTGTGTACCGGTGCCTTGGGCATTACGAGGATTTCATCACCCGGGCGTAGCGGTGAATTACTTGCATGCTCGACGGCACCGTTTTGGCGCACCAGTAGAATCTGGCTCTCATCGGCACGCTCGGTAAAGCCACCGGCACCCTCTACGTAATCAATAACGCTCATACCGGGGCGGTACACCACGGCCTGGGGCACCACAATTTCACCGCTGATCAGAACCGAATCACTGATTTCAGGAATGGTAATGACATCGCCGTCTTGCAGGCGGATATCCGAAATCTTCCCGCCTTGCGCAACTACCAAGCGGCCACTGGGTTCCAGGCCGCTTGCGCGTTCAATAAAGCGTTCAATCAGCTCGGCTTCACGCAAGCGAATCTGGGCTTCTTCGTCGGTGCGCGAGGAGGCGCCCAGGTAGGTGGTTTCCAAGCGGCGCAAGCTATCTTCCAATGCCTGTTCCTGCTGCTCTTTCACACTTTCACGCCGGAGGGAGACGCTTTCAACGGCGGTAAGGCCTTGGGGTACGGCAATGGCATCGAGCAGTTCACTCAAGCGAGCATTGCGCGGCAAGGCATAGAGTGAAGGCCCGAAGTAGCTGCCTTCTATTTCAACTACGATGGTTTCATTGCGTTGGTCTGCAGTGAAGGTGACTTCGTCGCCACTGCGAATGGTTTGGCCAGCAAACAGGGCGATGGGGAAATAGTGCGCAATAGGGCCATCCTTGCGATGACCACGTAGTAACACGTTGGACACTCCGCTTCTTAACCGCGCCAGGTTTAAAAGCTCGGCGCCGCTAAGTGTGTTACTGGTTAGTTCGTAACGCATCTCGCGGTGCACGTCTCCAATAACGGCAATCGCCGGGCCGCGCTCTTCTACAACGATGGTGTCGCCGTCCTGGAATTGCGGGCGTGCAATCGTGCCGTTAAGTAAAAAGTCGTAGAGGTCCACCGTTGCAACCAGGCGATCGTTACGCATTACGCGTACTTGGCGGTAGCTGCCCAGGTCTTGCTCGATCCCGCCTGCCTGATCAAGAAAGTAGAGCAGCGAGTCATCGGGCGTACCGGCATAGCGCCCGGGGTTTTGCACATAACCTGTTACATAAACGGCAACGGGCTGGACGCCTTGCAGGTTGGTGTAAACCTCAACGTTGTCAGGATATACCGAGGTAATCGCGCGGCGAACGCTGTTATCGACCTCTTGGCTACTCTGGCCTTCCACATTCAAGGGGCCAGAACCAGGGATGAAGATGTTGCCCTGGGCGTCAACCGGCAGCACGCGGTCTAACTCAAACGCGCCCCAGGCACGCACGGTGACCTGGTCGCCTGGCTTAATGCGGTAGTCGGCGTTCAGGCCATCACCCATGGCGCCACGAAAACCACCTGTGAAGAGGTTATACCCAAAGGGGGGCAGCGCATCCGGGTCGCGGGGTGGTGTGGCAATGGGGCCGTAGGTACCACTGCGCCAATCGGCGCGGGGCATGTCGTCTACCTGACCTTGCTGCTGCCCCTGCTGGCCTTGAGACGATGACGCCTGACTGCTGCGCTGGCCTGAGAGGGTGTCGTCCGGCAGGCTGATAATCTGGGCGGAGGCAGGCGCGCTGAGCACGACCAAACAGACGAGCGATACGGTGGTCAGCGCTTTCGATAGGCAAGCGCGCTTGCATGCTTCAAAGAGATTCATTAAAGGCGCCCCTCTGCCGTTTGCGTTATGACCCGCTGGTTGACCCATGCTTCTGACGACGCTTTGCATACCAGTGCGCGGCGTGCTTCGCCACTCATGCCAATCACTTGTAGGCGGCGACATTCGCGCCCACTGGCTGCCAAGTAGGGTTCGTCGGCCACAATCTCAACATTGTCGCCCCATGGGCTGTTAGCCACGCTGATAACGCCGCCAGCAGGCGTTTGATCCAGAAAGCCGTTCACACTTTCATCAAGAATGGGCTTTGCGGAGTCATCATTAAGGACATAGCGCGGCTGTAGGGAGGTGCTGCCAGAAGGGTAGCTCGTAGCGCACCCACTGACCACGACAAGGCTTAACGCGACCAGCAGCATGCGAGCTGGTCGCGCTATTAAAAAAGAACTATTTGGCATAATAATTTCCAAAAAAAAGGCACGCTACCGCCCAGGGATCGTAACGGGCGCATTCCCTTGCCCAACGCTGTGCGGATAAAATTTGATAATCAATGCTATTTAAGTGCTCGGGCATTGTAAGGGATTAGTCGGCCTGGCTCTACTCTTGAGACTATTTGCGAGCCTATTCATTTTATATTTATCCTCAAGTGGGGTTAATGTAATCGCCTAATGGACTATTGAAGTTCAAATGAGTAATAAAAAAATAATTAAATTTAAAAAAAACCACTCTGATCGCCAGAGTGGTTTTACGCGTAACACCACATAAATAGAGTCCATCTACTGCGGCTTGCTAAGTAGCCGAACATAAATTTTCCGCTATGCTTATAATCCTGACAATTGAACCAGGACGATGAGCATGACGTTCCGCTTTGTACTACCTCTGTCCGACACTGATCTTCAGGCGCTAATAGCTACCTACACACATGGAAAAAAGCCAGCCTTGCGTCGCCGTGCCCATGCCATCGTGTTGAGCCATCAAGGTCACACCATTAACCAGATTTGCAAGATCCTGTCTGTCACACGAGAGACGGTCTCGCTCTGGTTCGATGCTTGGGAAGCACATGGACTCGAAGGACTCAGTGATAAGCCTCGTACTGGTCGTCCTTCTATCTACAGCGACGAGGAGCGGGAACGGTTACGGGCGCTTATAGAAGAACAGCCTCACCAGCTGAAAGCGATCCAGGCACAACTCCAGCAGGAAACGGGAAAATGTTCTAGCACCATGACGATCAAGCGAGCATTAAAAAAAACTGGGGTATAGCTTCAAACGAGCGCGGCGATCTCTTAAGGAACGACGTGACGAGACGGACTTTCGTAATACCCAAGGCCTACTGGCCGAGCTTCAGCGCTGGGAAGCTCGAGGCGAAGCTGACCTGTACTACTTCGATGAGTCTGGCTTTTCCCAGTCGTCGGTCTTGCCTTACGCCTGGAGTCCCGTCGGATATCCTCGAAAGATGCCCGCTTACTCACGCAGTCAGCGTTTGAATGTACTGGGCTTTCTGAGTCGCCAAGGCAAGCTGATTTACCATTCGACAACTGACACAGTCACTACCGAGGTTGTTATCGACGCCTTTGATCACTTTATTACCTGCAAATCGCCGGATACCTTTGCCATTGTGGTGATGGACAACGCTAGTGTTCATCGCTCGGCCCTGTTTCAGCGCAAGCGACTGGAGTGGCTGAATCAGCGGGTTTATGTGATCTACCTTTCCTCCTATTCGCCAGAGTTGAACCTAATCGAGATTCTCTGGCGCAAGGTAAAGTATGAGTGGTTGCCACTAACGGCTTATGAAAGCTTCCACTCCCTAAGACATCATGTGCAGAAGGTGTTGTCAGGCTATGGCAGAGAATATCGGATTTCTTTTGTATAGGTACTTATAAACCTCTGCAGCTTTAAACGCCCTTCCCGCTTGATCTTTTTCAGATAGCGCAAAGGGTACCGGTAGCTCTGGCCACTGAATGTTCAGATCCGGGTCATCATAACGGATACATCGCTCGGATTCAGGGTGGTAAAAGTCGGTGGTTTTGTAGAGAAAGTCCGCCGTTTTAGACAGCACCACAAACGCATGACCAAAGCCTTCTGGCACCCACAGCTGGCGGCTGTTCTCAGCAGAAAGCTCAACGCCTACCCACTGGCCGAAGTGAGCTGAGTGTTTACGCAAATCGACCGCCACATCCCACACAGAGCCCTGCACCACGCGTACCAACTTGCCCTGTGGCTGCTCTAACTGATAATGAATGCCACGCAATACGCCCTGGCAAGAACGGGAGTGGTTATCCTGCACAAACTTACGTGTGCAGCCCGTGGCCTCTTCAAACGCCTTCTGATTAAAGCTTTCCATAAAGAAGCCGCGTTCGTCTCCAAATACCCTGGGCGTTAACGCTACCACGCCGGGCAGCGAGGTCTCTTCAATCTGCATTACAGGCTCCCCTTGGCATCCAGCCGCGTCAACAGGTACTGACCATAGCCGGTTTTAGACAGTGCATTCGCGCTTTCACGCAGTTGGGTATCGCTCAGCCACCCCTGCAGCCAGGCAATTTCTTCCAGGCAGGCTACCTTCAGCCCTTGGCGGTGTTCGATGGTTTGCACGTACTGACTGGCTTCCAGCAAGCTATCGTGTGTGCCGGTATCCAGCCATGCAAAGCCGCGCCCCAGGCGCTCAACACGCAGGTCGCCACGCTCAAGATACGCGTTATTGATGCTGGTAATTTCCAGTTCGCCGCGCTCTGAAGGTTTCACCTGGCGGGCAATGTCCACCACATCGTTATCGTAGAAGTAGAGGCCAGTAACCGCATAGGGCGACTTCGGCGTAGCAGGCTTCTCCTCAATGGACACCGCCTTACCATCATCATTAAACTCCACCACGCCAAAGCGCTCGGGGTCTTTCACTAAATAGCCAAACACCGTGGCACCGCTTTGCTGCTCAGAAGCCCGTTTCAGCTGGTCCGAAAAGTGCTGCCCGTGAAAGATATTATCGCCTAGCACCAAACAGACCGGCGCACCGCCAATAAAGTCTTCACCAATTAAAAACGCTTGCGCCAGGCCATCCGGGCTTGGCTGCACCGCGTACTCAAACCGTACGCCAAACGCGCTGCCATCGCCCAGCAGGTTTTCGTACTGAGGAAGATCTTCAGGTGTAGAAATAATCAGAATTTCCCGAATCCCGGCCAACATAAGCACCGAAATGGGATAGTAAATCATTGGCTTGTCATAAATAGGCAGTAGCTGCTTTGAAACACCGCGTGTAATTGGATGCAAGCGTGTACCGCTGCCTCCTGCCAAAATAATGCCTTTACGTTGCATCGCTTTTTGCTCCTTGCTCATGGCTGCGCGGTTAACGCGAGCGGGCTATTTCTTCCACTGTCAGTGCCAGTTGGCTTTGCCAATTCGGCAGCTGTACTGCTAGCGCTTTTTCAAGTTTATCAACGGATAGCCGCGAGTTCAGCGGGCGCGCAGCGGGCGTCGGATAATCCGTGGTTGGAATAGCCGAAACGCCGTCCGGCGTAATGACCAACGGTAGACCGCACTGCTTTGCCGCCTTAAAAATCTCACAGGCAAAGCCATACCAACTGGTCTCGCCACGCGGTGCCAAATGATACACCCCGCTGGCCAGGGTGGCACCTTCGCTTAGCAACCTCGTTAGCGCCTGCTGCGTTACCAGCGCAATCAAACGTGCTGGCGTCGGCGCGCCCATCTGGTCATTAATAATGCTTAACGCCGAACGCTCCGCTCCCAGGCGCAACATGGTGGCTAAAAAGCTTTTGCCAAAGGCACTGTAGACCCAACTGGTACGAAAGATCAGGTGTTGGCAGCCGCTATTCGCTACCGCCTCATCACCGGCAAGCTTGGTCGCACCATAGACGTTGCACGGCCCGGTGGTGTCACTCTCCTGCCAAGGCTCACTGCCTTGGCCGGTGTATACATAATCGGAAGAGTAATGAATCAGCCATTTGGATGGCTGCTGGCAGTATTCAGCCAACTGCTCGGGCAGCGCCGCATTCAAGCGCTCAGCCATTGTCTGGTCGGATTCAGCGTTATCCACCGCCGTATAAGCCGCCGCATTCACCACTACATCAGGCTGATGCGTTTCCAAGTACGCCGCAACCGCATCAGCATCGGAAAGGTCCAGCGCCGCTCTGCCGGGTGCCAGCACGTTACCCAGTGTTGCCAACTGGCGCTTGAGCTCAAACCCGACCTGACCATTGCCGCCAGTAATGAAAATCTTCATACCCAAGTCCTTTAGGTCACAGTGATCCGTGGGCGGGGTTACAAACTACCCAACCGCTCGCCCTGGTAGCTGCCGTCTTGCACGCGCTGCCACCATACGCGGTTATCAAGGTACCACTGAACGGTTTTACGCAGCCCGGTTTCAAAGGTTTCTTCCGGGCGCCAGCCAAGTTCGCGCTCGATTTTACTGGCATCAATCGCGTAGCGCAGGTCGTGACCTGGGCGGTCTTGTACGAAGGTGATCAAATCGCGGTAACGATGCTCAGCGGGCACCAGTTCCTGCAGTAAATCACACAAGGTTTCGACCACCTCAAGGTTCGCCTTCTCGTTATGGCCACCGATGTTGTAGGTTTCGCCTACCACGCCTTCGGTCGCGACCTTTACCAACGCCCGGGCGTGGTCTTCTACGTACAGCCAGTCACGCACCTGCTGGCCATTGCCATATACCGGCAACGGTTTGCCCGCCAGGGCGTTCAAAATCATCAGCGGGATCAGTTTTTCAGGGAAGTGGTACGGCCCGTAGTTATTGGAGCAGTTAGTTACCAGTACCGGCAGGCCGTAGGTGCGGTGCCAGGCACGCACCAGGTGGTCCGAGCTTGCCTTGCTGGAGGAATAGGGCGAGCTGGGCGCATACGGCGTTTCTTCGGTGAAGAGGTCTTCCGGGCCTTCTAAATCGCCATACACCTCATCGGTCGAGATATGATGGAAGCGAAACGCCGAGGCTTTTTCCGGTGCGCTTGTTTGCAAGCCTTTCCAGTAATGACGAGCCGCTTCCAACAGCGTGTAAGTGCCCACAATGTTGGTTTGAATAAACGCCGCTGGGCCATCTATAGAGCGGTCCACGTGCGACTCTGCCGCCAAGTGCATCACCACATCCGGCTGGTAGCGCTCAAAAATAGCCGCCATACGCGATGCATCACCAATATCGGCCTGCTCAAAAGCGTAGCGCTTGTTGCCTTCAACCGCGGCTAGCGACTCTAAATTACCGGCATAGGTTAATGCATCGATATTGACGACCGTGTGCTCGGTCTTTTTGATAAGTGCTCGCACAACCGCCGAGCCAATAAAACCTGCACCGCCTGTTATTAAAAAAGTTTTCGTAGACATAGTTTCTTCGCAAAAGGCCCATTTAATGATTCACCGTTATGCATGAGCCTGCGCTTTAAGCCAAATGTTTTGACATGCAGGCTCTTTAGCAAACGACACATGGATGTAAAAAATTTTAAATACAGCCAAGTCGCTTGGGAGGCTAGGCGCAGGCTTGTGTAACCCGCGATATAAGCCTCCAAGCCTTGATTGAAAAGCATCTGCGTCGACGATGGGTCGTTACGAGCAGAGCACTCATTTACACGTTGCAAGCTGCTTTTACGCACACTCTGTATAGTGGCAAGAAACCCGACTAAGATACTGGTGCTTGATGAGTCACCCGCGTTTGATTAGCGTAGATCCCCCACAACACAGCCAGCAAAAATGCGTACATCATTACGCCGCTGTTGTGGGTTAAAAACGCTTGAGATAATCCAAAGTCCATAAAGGTAACCGGTAGCAGCACGCCCGCCGTTGCAACCGCACGCGTCGCTAAATCTTTTGCATTTATTTGTTTGGCGAATAAGCGCATGGGTACTAGATAAAGCGCTAACAGCACGGCCAAACCAAGTATGCCTCGCTTTGCAAACGCGTCTATAAATTCATTATGCGCGTGCCCATACTGAGTGACCTGCTGTTCAATAATCCCTTGCTCGCCCAGTGCTTTCATTGCCTGTACGTAACCTTGCGTACCCCAGCCTGTGAGTGGCTTTTCCATTATTAAGTGACTGGCACCCCGCCACATTTCAAAGCGGGCACCTAACGAATTAGTGCGGTTCTCACCACTTATATAATTATTAAGATCGTAAAAGGTGTAGTGCACCCTATCCTGAACACCTGTTTGAGGGATCAAGTAAACAGTCAGACCCGCTGCTATAACAACGCCAACGATGGCAAGCTTCATCCAGGTAGCAAAGAGGCTTCCGTAAGCGCGGTAGAGTATCAGTAAAATGACGGGGAAGCCGACCCAGCCGCCACGGCTACCAGAAAAAAGCGACCCAAGTACGCCGCCTAAAAAACCAGCACAGAGCAGCATTATCCATAGCATACGGTGCTGCCGCTGGACATGCGCCCACCCCAACCCCGCCAGGCAGAGCACGCCTAACAGCATGCTTAAATTGCCGAACTGAATAACGTGCGTGAATCCTTGCGCTCTTTCAATACCTTCGGCCAGTTTTTGCCAGCCTGCCCAGCTTCCTGCGCTTATCCCTCCTAACGCAATACCGGCCCACACAACGCTTAAATGGGGCGGGTAGCGTAACACCCACCATAGTGCAGGTACGGCCAATATAAAGCGTACAGGCTTATCGATGCCGCTACTGCCTTGACCATCCCATAACGCTTCGGCCATGCCTACTAGTGCATAAGCGCATAACACCGCCACAATCAGCCAGTCTTCACGAGCAAGTGTTGGGAGGTGCCAGCGCAGCAATAAGTAAATACCCGCTAGCATTAAAACAACAGCGCCCAATGAGTAACCGCTGGGGATAATAAGCGCGATACTGACCAGTAGAAAAACAGCGGCATCCGTTAGAACCACGGAAAACGAGCGAGACGCACGGGGGGCGTGCATATTCATTGCAGGCTTCAAGTCAGGCACCCTTCGATAAACGCTGCTATAAACGGCAGCAGAAAGAGCGCGAATGCTACCACAGTTAAAACCCGTACAAGAAAAGCATGTGTGCTTTCCAAACGTCTAGTGCCGCTTTTAGGCTAGCAGACTTACAACATGCCCATGTGTCGTACGGACGAAAATCTGCTCCTTTTAGATTCAGGTATGGTTAGCCATTGCGTATTGCTGCCAGCGCCATGTATCTAACAACATCTCATCGAGTGATTTTTCAGCACGCCAGAATAGCTCCTTCTCAGCTTTAGCGACATTGGCCCAAAAAGCAGCAAGATCGCCCTGGCGGCGGGGCGCAAATTGATAAGGAATATTAACTCCCGTTACCTTAATAAAGCTCTGCACCATATTGAGTACCGAGGTTCCACATCCAGTACCCAAATTGTAGTAACTCACCCTTGGTGCCTCCAATACGCGCAATGCAGCACGGTGCCCCTTGGCGAGATCGACAACGTGCAGATAGTCACGCATGCAGGTACCGTCCGGGGTTGGATAGTCATTACCAAAAATCATAACACCTGGAAGCACTCCCGCCGCCACCTGGCTGATATAGGGCATCAGATTATTAGGCGTCCCTTGGGGAGACTCACCAATGAGTCCCGTAGGGTGCGCTCCAATAGGATTAAAATAGCGCAGCAGAACGACAGACCAATCCGGGTCGCTTGCGTGCAAATCTTCAAGTACTTTTTCAACCATTCCCTTGGATACGCCATATGGGCTTGTCGCGATACCTCTTGGCATACTCTCCAGGTAAGGCACCGCTGACTCGGGTCCATATACCGTCGCTGATGAGCTAAAAATCAGCTGTTTGACGTTGGCTTGTTGCATGGCCTGGCACAAGCATATCGTGCCATAGACGTTGGCCTCATAATAAGCCAAAGGCAAGCGGACGCTTTCTCCCACCGCTTTTAATCCTGCACAATGAATTACCGCATCAATTGGATTTGCAGCAAAGACAGAAGCCAAGAAGGCAGTATCGCGAACATCACCCTCGTAAAATGGAACCGAACGCCGCGTAATAGTCTCTATTCGCTCAATAACACTGTGTTTACTGTTACAAAGATTATCGACAATAATCACTTCAACGCCAGCATTAAGCAGTTCTACTGCGACATGAGAGCCGATATAACCCGCACCGCCTGTTAACAAAATCATAACAACATCTCATCAATACGCATTTTTATGCTTGAATCCCTTAAAAACCGTCATAAAGATAATTTTCAGGTCAAGCCAAATAGACCAATTATCGACATACCATAAGTCGTACTCAACGCGCTTTTGCATTTTTTCCAGCGTGTCGGTTTCGCCTCTTAACCCATTGACCTGCGCCCAGCCTGTAATACCGGGCTTTACTTTATGTCGCCGCATATAGGATTCGACGAGTTCTTTATAATATTCATTGTGTGCTAGTGCATGTGGGCGTGGACCAACTATTGACATCCTTCCTTGCAACACATTATAAAATTGCGGTAATTCATCTAATGAGGTTTTGCGCAGAAAGGCGCCTATCGGTGTAAGGCGGCTATCTCCTTTGGTCGCTTGCGTCACGACACCTTGCTTTTCTTTATGAATTTTCATAGAGCGAAATTTATATACTTTAAAAACCTTACCGCTTGAGCCAGTTCTGCGCTGTTTAAACAAGACAGGGCCCGGCGATGTAATTTTAATAATCACGGCAATAGCAGCACACACAGGCAAAATCATTAGCATAATGAGCGCACCCAATATAATGTCCTCTGCACGTTTAAAAAAACGTGACATACCGTTTATGGGCGACACACTCAGGTCAATTGCCAAGTGTCCTGCCATTTCGCTAGTACGGTGATTCAACAAGCGCATATCTTTAAAGTCAGGAATTAGCCGAATATCCTCGGTATGGTTTCTTAGCGCATAAAACAGGGCATGTACGGTCTCCCCCATTTCTAGCGGGGCACATATCCATACTTCAGCAGCACCAGAGCGGCTAATCCTATCCGATATATTTCTTAGCTGATTATCTGTAGGGGGCGATATTGTATGAAAGCGCTCTACCCCTGCGATAGAGTGCCCCTCCCAGGCAGCAGCTCTCATTCCCTTGGCAACCTTAAGCACGTTTTGACCAGTGCCCACTAAAAATATGGGCCGCCGGGCCCCTCCACGAAGACGAATACTATGCAGGCCAAGCTGCACAAGCACCCGGGCGATTGCGGCCAGCATAAAGGAACTCAGCATCGTGAACCCCACCCATAATCGAGAGTAACGCTCCGATGCATCTGCAAAATATATAATTGATGTAACAACGATCCCCACGGCAAGCCATACAAATAGCAACTTACTGATTAAGTCTATTGTGGAAGATACACGCCAACGTTTATAGCTGCCTGTGGAGCTATTAACCATTACGACTATTAGCGATATACATGTCAAAGCGAGAACATAACGTTCATGCAAAGCGATGGTATCAAATCTCAGTAGATAGACGCCTACCCCGCAAAGAAAAATAATCAATATATCCAGCACTGGAAATATGACTTTTGGCGGGAAGCGCTCTGAGAAGACAATCCCTTTTTTTCGTCGTTTGGCTTCGCCACTCATTTATTTACCACCCTATTCAGATGCTTCTTAATATAGTCTAAAGGGAAAATGCGAACCTTTTTGCTGCCGCTATCGCTCATAAAAACAAATGCTGCGATGTACACAAAAAGAAAATTAATGACGTTAGTAGATTTAGTTGTATAGGATTCCGTTATATTTGAAAGCAAAAAAAGTGTCAAAATTGCGAAGCAAACTACCATTTCCTTGAATCCAAAACAATCGTTTCTTACAAGGCTTTTTATAATAAGATAAAATATAACGCCATACAGCACTACTCCCAACAGGCCACCTTGAATAATGATATCAATATAGCCGTTATGAGCATCTTCTGGGAAAAAATCGCCCATTCCTTGCATCGGACCAAGCAAATAAAAATTCTCTCTTGTCCAGAACCCATCCAATCCATAACCAAACCAAAAATGTATACCACTCAAATGAGTGAGCGCAAACTCCCAAATCGTTAGGCGCCCCGTCAAAGACAAAAACTTACCATAAACACTAATTCCATCTTGCCCTGAGAACAAATCAACCACTTCAGTATTCATAACTACAAGCAATGTAGCTATTGAAATTTCTGCACCTAAAATCGCCAAAAACGTTTTCTTATAAAAATAGTCGCTTCTCAAGACATAATACGTTAAACCGAACGCAAATGTAATTAGAGCGACCAACACTCCCGTGGCAAGGCCAGTGCGTGATCCTGCATTTAACGTAACTATCGCAGCAGATATTAAGGCAAAAACGGAATACAGTTGGACTGCCCTATCTTTGCTATAAAAAATCAGCAACATAGAAAACACTATCAGCAGTGCTCCAACTCTTCCCAACGCATTTTTCTGATCGTAAATGCCTTTCCAGTCCCCTTCAAACTTACCGACCTCTAATCCAATATGGGGTAAAAACTCAGACACAGCAATATTGGCTATCAGTAATAAAAAAAGCGACACTACCACTGTTTCAAGAAACTCCAACAGCGTTAATTTATTAGCAGAGAAAGCTGCCACTCCAACAACCAAGCTAAAAGCGGCAACCTTGACCACCTCCTTTCCTGAACCTCCAAAAAAAACACCAACTAACAACATATAGAAAAACAAAAATGGAAAAAGAAACATCTTAGGACTCAAAATGATTCCTCTAACGAAAACCATAGCACCAAAACACGCCAATACAGCAAGCATCAAACTGTATTGCTGCCCAAACGTTAGTATTCTGTCATCAATCTCTCCACCGCTTAAAAAAAGCCAGCCTCCCAGAAACATTAATACAATATTAATCCCCTTCATTGCACCCTCACTCACTGAGCATTTAATTTTCTGGAAGCAGGTCTTTTTAGCATCTTATTAACTATTTAAAAACTTTCTTTTGAGTCTTTCAAAAAAACTCATCTTCCACCCTTTACCCCAATGGTGTATTAAATAAGTATCCTTCTCTATATAGCTATACATAAGCTGCTTTCTATCGTGCACCTTGGCGTAGGGGTTATAGGGATAAAAACACGGCCAGGGTAACAGCTTAATGTCTGATGCATCTTTTTTTACACAGATATTCGCCACTTCTGGCGCTATCAGAAAAGGTTTGTTTTCGCGATGACGACTTTCAATAAGTTCAATAGCATCCTGAAAAAAATGGTGGCCCGCTACACCTCCCAACACGGCGGTATTGAGCCGACCTTCATCTTCATAACCTAAAAAACAGTCATGCTTCAACAGAGGCTCTAAGCTGCGAACGGCTTCAATATCTACGTCGAGGTACACCCCTCCATGGTCACGCAACGCCACCATACGCATATAATCTGAAAGAAACGCCCACTGCTTTTTTTCCAAGCAGAAAGCGATAAATGGATGACTTCGATCAATAGAATTTTCGTTCCACTCTATGATTTCAAAATCAGGCATAGCAAGGCGCCATGTTTCAACGCATTGTTTATACAACGCAGACATTTCACGCCCACCAAACCAACAAAAATGAATTTTCTTAGGTATCATAAATTACTCAATTTTATTGCCGAACTTGATCAAAAAATAAGGATAGTCGCTAAAGTAGCGCTTAGACAGGCGACGCGGCTCTTTCAATAGGCGATAGAGCCAACGCAGATGAAATTTATTTATGAATTCAGGGTAGTAATCATCCCCACGCGCCTGCACTAGCTGATCCAGATATCCGCCGCAGGTAAAACCAGTACCTTGCCATCCTTTTGTACGGGCATTCAGCAACACTTGTTCCTGTTTTCCTGCCCCCATGCCAACAATCAAAATGTCAGCAGGTGCCACCATATCCAGGCAGTTTTGATAGGCGTCCTCATTATCAAAATAGCCCGGCTCGGCAAACAGTATCCTTATGCCGGGATACTTGTTCTCCAGCAAATTTTTAGCTTGTAAGATATTTTCTTGCGTCCCTCCGATCAAGGCGATAGATAGATTATTCTGGCAGGCACGGTGAAAAACAATCGGTGCCAACGAAGTATCATCAAAGCTGGTGCGCTTAATGGTTCTCTTTTTAAACAATCGAGCATAGACAACGATAGCGATACCATCGGCCAGAAAGTTTATCTTCTGGCACTCTTGATAGGTCAGTGACTGACATACCACGCCAAGCGAATATGGGTTAATAAAACTATAATCTTCGCCTAACTGAAAGATGAATTCCTCTTCTAACTTTATCATCAAAGCTTTCCTATTTAAAAATTAACGTTGCTGCCTGTTAGAAGCCAATATACCTCGCCAATCCACAATTAGAAAACCAAACTCCTTAAACACAATATATACAGACATGAAGTTCTGAATAACTAAACATAAAAGCAGTGAATATGCGGCGCCTTCTGCACCAAATCGCGGTATTAAAACAACAGAAGCGAGACCAGCTATCAGCACCGAATAAATGAGAATATTTCTTGCTATTTTTTGATGATCGGTCATTAACAAAAACAAAACAACAGAGCCTGTCATTACGTTAATTAACTGAGCCACGACTAAAATGCGCAGCACACTACCTCCAGACTTATACTCTTCTCCAAAGAAAGACAACACCCACTCGGGCCACGCTAAAAAAAAGATAGAAGGAATAAGTGAAAAACAAAACATCTGCATAGCACTTTTTTGTGCCAAGAGACTTAGAGCTTGTATATTATTTTCATGATGCAAACCTGAAAACCGTGGCCCTAAAATACTATCGTACACCGTTAGAATAAACCCAATGACCATTGCCATTCTTAAGCCAAGACTAAATATCGCCACTTCACTCTCGGTCTCGAACAGGCCAAGTACAATACCTAATCCCCACTGAGTATAGAAAAATATAATACCTACTAACAAAAAGTCAGGCAGACTACTATAAAAACTCCTAGAAAATGTTAGTTTATCTGTAAAGACAAGGTTACTTTTCTTATAAACACCTACTACCAACCCAAGCGCCACTACCAGGTATATAGCCAACACAGCCGCCAGCATTAATACCAAATGAATAACATTTAATGAAACACCTAGCAATATTGAACACGCTATAATCACGAGACTAAGCAAAATCGAAATACAGCCTATTTCAAATAAACAAGAAATATTGGCCTTACCCCACCCTTTTAAAATGAAATTACATAGATAAATAATAGTATACAAGGGCGCAATAGCTGCCGTTACCCTCAAGCTTGCCACCCCTAAACCGTGATCAGAGAAGAACCACTCGGATACAGCGGGTGCCAAAAACCACAGCAAGGTAGCTAATAGCACACTAAATACCAAGTTTATAATAAAGGCTTGCTTATAAACCCAGTACACTTCATCCCTGCTTTTATTTGAAAGTGCCACACCCATAAATTTTAGTGTTGCCCTATCCGTCCCTATACTGGCAAAGACCTGCAAGCCAATCATAATAGAAAAACATATCATGAAAGCGCCAAAATCTTGAACGCTCACCTGTGTAGCAAGAACATAAGAAAGCAAAAAAGTGCCGCCTGCAGCAACCCCTCTGGCGGCAAATGTTGTTAATAACTGATTTTTAACTAAGCTCATATACACTCTTTAATGAATTTATTAGCAGGTATTAAACCGCACCTTCTCTATATGATATTTTTGCGGGCATCATATCACGGCCTTTTAGGCTATACACAGCACCCGGCACTTCCTGCCGCTAATAATAAGTAGGAATAATAAACTCTTTCTTACCCCTATGCACGCGACAGAAAACTTCTGCCTCAAAAACCTCACTCAACAACTGCCTTCAAGCTTAGGCTGCACAAACAAAGCCGAGCGTATAAACGACCCTAAAGAGCTAATATCTCCCTACGAAATTGATTGTTAGCTACAAAAAAACCGGCCTCACAAGAGGCCGGTTCTATTAGGTCTGCTAGGCAGGTTACCCTTAAAGCAAGGTTATTAAACCAAGGCTTAGAAGAAGTAACGAACGCCTGTCAGCCAGTATGCATCGTCAGTCAGGTTATCAACCTGGCGACGAGTGCTGTTGTCGCTGCCACTACCAGCTTTGGCATCGTTATCGTTAACTTCCACGAACACGTCCATAGCGCTGGAAACTTTGTAGTAACCACCCAGAGACCAGGCTTTGCTGTTGTCCTTGCCGTCACGGTTGATGTTGTAGAAATCACCCGTGAATGCCCAAGGACCTGTAGTATAGGTAGCACCCAAGCCAACGGTATTGTAACCATTGTCTTTTGTTAGGTTGTTCTCCATGTAATTTGCATAGCTTGCGCTGTTGTTATTACCACGACCTTCGTAACCCAAGCGTGCAGAGAACTGGTCGGTGAACTCGTACTGACCGACTAGGCCATACATCATTTCACCGTTACCACCACCACGACGTACGTCTTCAACAAAACCCAGACCTACCGTAACAGGGCCGTTCTCATAACGAACACCACCTTGCGGTGCGATAACGTTACCTTGTTCAGAGACAACGCCGTCTCCGCGATCAAGAACAACGCCATCCGGCTGACCAACTTCACGCAGGCCACGCTCGCTGTAGTTTTTTAGCTGCAGGAAGGCAGTGAAACCAGACAGTTCAGGCGTGTAGTAACCAATGGAGTCGCCACGTGACTGTTTGCCGTTACCAGCGAAGTGCAGGCCATTGTTGATGTAAACATCGAACGGCTGGGAAACAAACTGCAGGTAGAAGCTGTCGAAGTTACCCGCTTGGAAGGTACCGTACTGCTGGCTCTGAATACCCAAGTAGCTCTGACGCAGCTCGTCAAAGCCGCTATCAGCGTCTTCCCGGCTGTTGGCTTTAAAGCGCCACTCAAGACGACCAAACGCGGTCATGTCGCTAGTGATCGCTTGGCTCATGCGCAGACCAAGACGCGAACCAACGTTGACGAATTCAGCGCTACGGTTAATACGCTCGCCATCATTGTTGTACTGCGCGCCACCACCTTCAACACCCAGACCAATACGGCCATAGATATCCAGCTTGGTGCCGTCCTGGTCATATACGGTAGCTGCTTGAGCGGCAGCCGTGGCGCTCAGGGCGCCGATGATAGCAGTCGCTAAAAGTGTCTTTTTCATGATTTAGGTTCCTTAAACTAGCTTACTGTTTCGATCGTAGCTGCCGGGCTTTAGCGCCTTCAGCAGTTGGCTTGCGGGCCGTACTCGTTTTCTCATCCTCTGGTTTTTCCCAGTGGTATGTGGCACGTCCTCAAACAAACCTTGTTATAGTCCAATGCTCGCATGTCAAACTCTATACCGGGATTCCCCCGAACGCAATAAAAAAAACAGTGTTTTTTTACGAAATATGGAATTTTGTGGAACCTCGCTAATACAACCAGGTCTCAGTGCGCTTTATACTTCTGCTGTAGGCCTTTTAGCTTATCATCCAAGCTAAGCGTCTTTGGTTGTTCGGTTTTATTTTCATTTTCGTGCGCAGGCTCACTAAGTTTAGGCGCATTGACTGTCATTTCCAAGCGAGCGCTTTCTTCTAAAGGGGCTTTTTTAGGAGTGCTTGGCACACGTGCAGGCGCTCTTCCCTCTTGCTGTTTAGCTTTACGTTTTTCCGCAGCGTGCAAAGCTGCTTCTTTATCTACCTTTCCGGCCAACTGGCCATCCAAGTCAATACGTTCTGCCCCTTCACGTACTGATTTTAAATAACGTGGTAAATTCACGTAGTTAGCCAAGGCGCGGCGAATCAACTTTCCTGACCAAGGCTCGCGCGCTGCCAGGTCTTGATGAATACCGACTTTTAAGGGCTTCGTATGGCCTTTGAAAAAGGTATCCGGGTAACGTTTATACCACTCTTTTAGAAGGGCATGAGGAGACGGCGGCTGTGCCCCCGCCTCAGTCGTCTTTGCTACTGCTTCAACACCTGAGCTTGCTGGCACGGGCTGAGGCTGCTCGGCCGGATATTGAGAAGACGGCGGCGTAACATTTTCACCCACACTCGTCGCACTTACCTGGCTTGACGTGTTGACGCTATCAAGCGTGACAGCTTGACCCATGAGTTGCTCTTTTAGCTGTATGTTCTCCCGCCGCAGGGCTTGCAACTCCCTTTGAGCCTGCTCAAGGCGCGACTCCAGGCTGTCTAATAACTGCATTACGCTGGCGGCCATACCTTCTCCTTTGACCTTTTTTAGTCTGCAGTGCGCTCATAAACTACAAAATCGTATGCCGGCTTGCCTTCAGAAGGTGTTCCAGCCACACGCTGTACTTCCCGCCACTCATCTGCTGCCAATTCGGGGAACGCAGCATCACCTTCCACCTCAACATCCACTTCTGTGATGTAAAGCCGCTGTGCGAATGGTAGCGCTTGGCGGTAAATCTCTCCTCCCCCCATCACCATAATTTCTTCAGCCGCATCAATCGTTGCCTGCTGGTCTGCCAGTGCCAAAGCGGCGGGCAAATCGTGGCAGACTCGAACACCATCGGGTGCGAACGCTTTATTATGCGTTACGACTATATTAAGCCTATTCGGCAGCGGCTTACCAATGGAGGTATACGTTTTGCGCCCCATTACCAACGGTTTCGCCTGAGTCATACGTTTGAAGAATTTAAGATCTTCCGGAAGATGCCAAGGCAGCTTACCATCCACACCAATAACACGGTTTTTGGACATTGCTACAATCATGGCAACAGGGACTAAAGATTCAAATTCATTGCTGGTAAGGCTCATACCGCCACCTTGGCTTTTATATGGGGGTGGGCGTCATACGCTTCGATGTGGATATCATCAAAGGTAAATGCAAATAAATCATTCACCTCAGGATTCAGCACCAGCCGAGGCGGTACTTTCGGCTCACGCGTGAGCTGCTCTTTCGCTTGCTCAAAATGGTTGCTATAGAGATGTGCATCCCCCAGCGTATGAACAAACTCCCCTGGCTCAAGCCCCGTTACCTGCGCCACCATCGCCAACAGTAGCGCGTAGCTTGCAATATTGAACGGTACGCCAAGAAAAATATCGGCACTGCGCTGGTAAAGTTGGCAGGAAAGACGCCCGTTTGCTACATAGAACTGAAACAGACAGTGGCAAGGCGGCAGTTTCATTTCATCAACCTGAGCAGGATTCCAGGCAGAGACTATCAACCGGCGCGACTGTGGTGTGGTACGAATTTGCTTCAATACGTTGGCAATTTGGTCGACGCTGCCCCCTTTAGGATCGGGCCAGCTGCGCCATTGATAGCCATAAACAGGGCCAAGATTGCCGTGCTCATCCGCCCATTCGTCCCAGATGCGTACCCCGTTTTGCTGTAAATAGGCAATATTGGTATCGCCTTTCAGAAACCACAAGAGCTCATGGATAATAGAGCGCAAATGCAGCTTTTTCGTCGTTATCAGTGGAAAGCCGCGTGATAAATCAAATCGCATTTGATGACCAAACACCGAGCGCGTGCCCACCCCGGTACGGTCGTCGCGGTCTACGCCATGCTCCAACACAGTGCGCATTAGATCCAAATACGGCTGTTCAAGCGCAGGTTGAGCGCTGGCATTCATCGTCATATTTGATGTAGGCGTGGTAGCAGTCACAGAGTTTCCAAAATTGCAGGCTATATAGAGGCGTATTCTAGGCCGCTTGGTTGCGAGGGTCTAGCGCGAGGGGTTAATGACTGATGAAGCATCCGCAAGCCGTAAGGCACAACGCCAATGGCACCTCTTTTACCCTTGCACCGCTGCGCGGTGCTTCCGCGGGTGCGCTGCGCTTACCACGCGCTACAAATTCACTTAACTCATTGATTATTATGTAGCGCGTGGTAACGCGCCGTGAGGAACGAACGGCAAGGCACCCGCGGGAGGCGGCGGTACGACGCCCATTGGCACCTCTCTGCATCTTGGCACCGCTGCGCGGTGCTCTCGCGGGTGCGCTGCGCTTACCACGCGCTACAAATTGGCTAACTTTTTGATTATTTGGGTGTGACGCGCCGTTGCTTTTGGCACTTACTTCACTACTGACGTTTAAACCTTGGCATCCACCGGTTGCGAGCGTGACCATGCCATAAGCACTAATCCTAGCGCGACCATGGGCACTGTCAGCAACATTCCCATGGTGACCCATCCGAATGCAAGGTAGCCAATATGCGCGTCGGGCATGCGGACAAATTCAACCAGGAAGCGGAATGCGCCGTAGCCGAGTAAAAACAGCCCTGAAATGAACCCTCGCGCGCGGGGTTTGGCAGATACCCACCACAAAATCACAAACAGCACCAGCCCCTCAAGCAGGCCTTCGTAAAGCGCTGAGGGATGGCGTGGCTCTGGCCCCATCCCGGGGAACGGCATCCCCCACGGCAACGATGTTACTCGCCCGGGAAGCTCATGGTTAATAAAGTTGCCCACTCGACCAGCGCCCAAGCCAATGGGAACCAGCGGAGCAATAAAATCCGTCAGGGTAAAAAAGGCAAGCTGCTTGCGGCGCGCAAACCACCAGGCTGCCAACAGTACACCGAGCAATCCGCCATGAAAACTCATGCCGCCATCCCACACCCGGAAGATCCATAGCGGGTCAGCCGACCACTGCCCTAATCCGTAAAAAAGTGCATACCCCAGCCGCCCACCTGCGACCACACCTATCGCACAGTAGAATATCAGATCACCAATATCATCTTTAGTAAGCCCTATCCGAGAAGCTCGCCGACAGCCCAACCACCACGCGGCGATAAACCCCACGACATACATAAGGCCGTACCAATGCACTTGAAGCGGCCCGAGGGAGAACACCACAGGGTCAATTGCTGGGTAATTCATCATTGAAATACTCTAATTACGGAGGAAGAAGAAAGTCACCATGACCATTACTACACTAGGCTTTGCACGAAAACTGCTTGCGCTCGACCATGCGGCGTTAAAAATCAGCTCAAAATACTCATTTACACATGTAAACTCCGTTTTTTCGCTGATTTTTGCCTTGCCTGGCCTTCGCTCAGCGACTTTTCATACAAACCCTAATTAAGCCAAAACGAAGCGTAGACCGACCACAGCCAACAGCAGCGCAAAGCACAACCTTAATACATGAGCAGGTAACACATGGGCCAGGCGAACGCCAACACGCGCAAACGGTACGCTGGTGACGACAATGCCAAAAAAAGCAGGCCACATCACAAACCCAGTGGCCCAGGCAGGCAAGAGGGGATGACCCCACCCCATTACAATAAAGGTAATGGCGCCCACTAATGCGATAGGCAGCCCGCATGCAGCAGAGGTACCTACGGCTTGTGTCATGGTGGCCCCACACCGAGACAACCATGGTACCGTCATTGCGCCGCCGCCGATGCCAAATAAAGCGGATATGGCGCCTACTATACCGCCGGCCACGACCATCGCAAATTTGCCTGGGGCAATAGAGTCTGGCTTGGGCGATAGACCAAAAACCATCTTGGTTGCTAACAGCAGAACAAAGATGCCAAAGAGCGTGCCCAATACGCCACCCGAAAGACTACCCGCAATAAACACGCCGCCAATGGCGCCCACCATCAAACCCGGGAGCAACGCTAGAAACCAGGGCCGATAAATACTTCCTTGACGAAAATGCCCCAGCGCAGAGGAGGCCCCGGTGATGACAATAGTGGCCAACGACGTGCCTACGGCAAGATGCATGGTGATCTCTGGCGGTATGTTTTGCAGGCCAAATGCAACGACCAGCACCGGAACGATAATAATCCCACCACCGACACCAAAGAGCCCCGCCATCGTACCTGCAGCCGCGCCCAAGGCTAAGTAACCCAGCAAGATAGCCATCACACTCATTGGCCAAGTGCCTTGATTGCGCTATCGGGCAGCCATTTGGAAATCATTCCCAGTAATTTTTCAGGTTGATAAGGCTTGGTGAGCAAGTCATTCATACCTGCTTTTTTGCATTCGGCAATGCCTGCATTGTCCGCATTGGCCGTTAGCGCAATCAGGATGCTAGGGCGCTTTCCGCTTGCCTGTTCATAAGCCCGCCAGCGCCGGGTGGTTTCTAAGCCATCAAGAGTAGGCATAAAAATATCCATAAATACTAAATCAAACGCGGTAGATTGTTGGCGCTCAAGCGCTTGTTCGCCACTACTTACACCCTCGACATCTAACCCGTGAACTTCCAGCATTTGCCGCGCCAGCATCAGGTTAACCGGACCATCATCAACCACAAGCACGCGTAAAACGTGGTTTGATACTGTATTGGCAGGTGTCACGTCGTCTTCATTAACACTTTGATAAACCAGATTGGTCAGCAACGTGCGCACATCCGCCAAGTGCTCACGGATATCCACGACCTGATGGCGACACTGCGAACATTCGTCACTTTCCAGAATGCGTCCTAAATGCTCATTCAAGTCATCAGTTTCACGCTGAAGCAGTGTTAAATAACCTGATTTTAAACGTGATTCTTCTCGAGCCCGGTCACGCCCGGCGACAAGTCGCTTTAGCTGCTGCTGTTGATGATGAATATCATCCAACAGTGCCTGATCTTCTTTTACTTGCTCGGCGGGGTGGCGTGATCGCTGAGCGCTTTCAATATAGCGCCCAAGCCCTGAAAACATTTCATTCATTTGGGCCAGGCGTCTCAGCGGTCGAACAGGCGCCCTGCTGATTTCAGGTAGGGTGTGCTTTTTGTCAGGCAACATTTGCAAGACACTAAAACGCAGCGACTCACTATGCCGTTCAAGCTCGTCCAGTTCCTGTATAAAATAGGCCTCTTCCTGTTTTGTACGTACTTTAACCAGCATCAGAAAGGCGGATACATTCATGGAACTGCCCAATAGCAGTGCAAGCGCCATCCACAAGGTGGTGCTCCATGGCACCTGTGTAGGCGACATCCACCAAACGGCGAGTCCAACCAGCATGCACAGTACGATTAACGCTGCCTGGATAAGCAATATTGGCCAGAGAATAGGCCAAATGATGGCGTTCCAGAAATGCTCTTCGCGATTGCGTTGCATGCGTTCGCGCCTTCCTGATTGGCTAGAGACAATTCACCCCGATGAGGTGATGAGCGTTACGTTACTCGCACAAGTGTACGACGATGCCCTTAAGCTGTCATGCTGAGCTTGTTGATAATGACCAATGCTGAGGACTCACTATGTGCTTGATGGCATTCGCTTGGCAACCTGGCACAGCGCTGCCCTTACGCTTGGCAGGTAATCGTGATGAACGTCATGTCCGGCCAACGGCGCCTTTAGGCTATTGGGATGACGTCCCCTCCATTTTAGGCGGGCGTGACCTTGAAGCAGGCGGCTCATGGCTTGCTGCCACACGAGGCGGTAGAGTCGCAGCGCTTACCAATGTACGCGACCTTGCGATGATGACACCAGCCGATGCGCCCAGCCGGGGCGAACTTGTCGCTAATGCGCTTCAGTGCAGCAATATTGAGCAGTGGCTAACCGACCTTGCTCACCATAAAGCTCAGCGCTACGCAGGGTTTAATTTGTTAGTCGCCACCACAGAGCGACTTTGGTATCTCCATCGCGGCCAGCACGGCATTACGCTCTGCGATGTGCCGCCCGGCGTGCATGGCCTTTCTAATGCGGAATTGAACACTCCCTGGCCAAAAGTGCAAAGCGTGCGAGAAGCACTAGCGCAAAGCTCGCTGGATAACTGGCGCTCTCCTTTGGGCCAAGCGCTGCATAATACTCAACAAGCGCCGGACTCCCAGCTACCCAAGACAGGTGTTGAGCTTGCGCTTGAGCGAAGGCTTTCTGCCGCGTTTATTCTGGGCGAGACTTACGGCACGCGCGCCACGAGCTGGTTAACGCTTGATCACCAAGGCCATATAGACATCACCGAACAACGCTTTGGGCCCATGGGTCGTTTCAAAGGCGAAACGACCCTGGCCATATAGTGAGGCAGCAGCATTAATCGCGTGGAGGCAACAGATGCGAAAGCTGCCACTCGTCCATGCGCTTATTAAGATGCTCGTGTACCTGGGAAGGCGTATCCAGGTCCATGATTTCAGCCAGTAGAGTTTTGGCATCCTGAAGTGTCACGCGTCGAATGGCCGCACGCACCTTGGGTAAGCTGGGGGCGTTCATTGAAAGCGTGTTAAACCCCATAGCCATCAATAACAGCGCCCCCGCCGGGTCACCGGCCAATTCTCCGCATAAAGAAATGGGTTTATTAAGCCGCTTGGCATCCTGGGAAAGTTCCTGCAGGGCGCATAAAAGTGCTGGGTGCATCGCATCATAAAGGCTGGAAACCCGTGCATTGTTACGGTCAACCGCCAGCAAATACTGGGTTAGATCGTTACTACCCACAGAGAAGAAGTCGACCCGCTTTGCCAGCGCATCCATTTGATAAATGGTCGCCGGCACCTCAATCATCACGCCCACTTTGGGACGCTTTATGATGATGCCCTCTTCCCCCAGTTCAATAATCGCGCGATCCAATAGTCGCAGCGCCTCATCCACTTCCTCAACATTGGTAATCATCGGGAAAAGCACATAGAGGTTGTTCAAACCATGAGAAGCCTTGAGCATGGCACGCAGCTGCACCATGAGCACTTCAGGATGATCCAGCGTTACCCGCATCCCGCGCCAGCCTAAAAAAGGATTGGCTTCTTCAATAGGGAAGTAAGGCAGGTCTTTATCGCCCCCAATATCCAGCGTACGCATCACCACGGGCAAGGGCGCAAACCCTTCCAACTGTTCGCGATACATACGCATCTGTTCTTGTTCGCCGGGGAAGCGCTCAGTAATCATAAACGGCACTTCCGTACGATAAAGCCCAACACCTGCAATACGGCTTTTAAGCAGTGCGGTGGCATCTACCGCTAGCCCCGTATTGACCATAAGCGGCATTTCATGGCCATCCGGGGTCGTACTAGGCAGGTCCTGCTCATGCTCCAGAAGCTCGCTTAACGCCTGCTCTTCCGCAATTAAGCTTTCATAACGCGACGTCAGTTCAGCCGACGGACGAACAAACAGCCGCCCACGGTGACCATCCAATACAACCGGTGCGCCATTTAAGCGTGGCAATGGTAAATCCATCATGCCCAATACCGTGGGGATACCCATAGCACGGGCGACAATGGCAACGTGCGATGTACCTGAACCTCGCACAGAAACCAACCCTTTGAGCTTCTCTCGCGGCACTTCGCCCAACATGGCGACACTAATTTCATCGCCCACTAAAATGGCATTATCGGGGTAGGTTTCAGGCGTTGAAGGCGCTCCCTCTTGCAAATGGGCCAATACCCGGCGGCCTAAATCACGAATATCCGCAGCGCGCTCGCGGAGATAATCGTCATCTACCCGTTCCAGATATTGAACGTGGCGCCGCACCACATCGGCCAGCGCACCTGGCGCCCACTGCCCTTCACGAATACGCTTTTCGACCTCTTCAGAAAGGGCTGCCTCCCCCAGCATTTGCTGGTAAACATCAAAAAGCGCCAGCTCCTGGGTGGAGATTCGACTGGCTAGACGCTCGGCCGCTGCACGAATTTCATCGCGCGTTTTACCGATCGCCTCTTTTAAACGCGCAATTTCATACGCTTCATTATTGGGAATAAGGTCTGGCACGCTATTAAGGTCAGCCGGTGGCGTAATAACGACCACCTCGCCCATGGCAATACCGGGTGACGCTGCGACCCCTTTAAACATGGCCTGCCCGCCCGGTAATGCAGGCCGCGCAAGGTTACCCGTTGCCAGCGCATGAGCCAGCACGCCTGCCAACTGAGCGGCCATGGTGACCAGGAAGGCTTCATCTTGATCATCATAGCGGCGTTTTTCAGCCTGCTGAACAACCAGCACACCCAGCATATGACGCTGGTGAATAATCGGTACGCCTAGAAAACTGGAATAGCGCTCCTCACCCGTCGCTTCAAAATAGCGAAAATGAGGGTGGAGCCGCGCGTCTTCCAGGTTCAAGGGCTCGCTGCGCTTGGCTACCAGGCCCACCAGCCCCTCCCCTAACGGCAGCACAACGTGTCCTACCGCTTGAGTACGCAGACCAATCGTTTCCATTAAAACGAGCGACTCAAGCTCTTTATCATAAAGGTAGAATGAGCACACATCGGTCTGCATGGCCTTACGGATACGACGCACCATCGTCGACAGCGCGACGTCCAGGTTGCGTGCACCATTTACTTCCTGAATAACACGACGCAATACCTCAAGCATGGACGTTTTACTTTTCACATTGTTTGCCTCGCTGAGGATCTTTTCGACAGACTTTCACCGCTCATCCAGAGCCGTGGAGCACGTTATCTTTCATCATCTTGTGCCAAGCGCTGAACGCGGGGAGAAAGCTCTCTTAGCGCGCGCCGATACACCTCTCGTTTGAACGGTACCACTTGCCCGAGTGGGTACCAATAGCTCACCCACCGCCAACCATCGAATTCAGGTTTGGGCGTTGCCGTCATACAAATTCGATTTTCCTGACAGCGAATTTTTAGCAAATACCATTTCTGTTTTTGGCCAATACACACTGGCCGTGAATGGGTACGAATCATGCGTCGTGGTAGACGGTAGCGCAGCCATCCCCGGGTACAGGCGATAATATCAACATCATCGGCGGTTAGGCCGATTTCCTCAAAAAGCTCACGAAAAAGAGCCTGTTGCGGTGTTTCGCTTGCGTTAATGCCTCCCTGGGGAAACTGCCACGCATTCTGTCCTACACGACGCGCCCAAAGCAGCTGCCCCTGGCTGTTGGCAATTATAATGCCAACATTGGGGCGAAAGCCGTCAGCGTCGATCACGGACATCACCTTATTAAATTTTCAGTTATCCCCATTTTTCCACAAGGGCGACAAGCGTATCAATACAATATAACGCTAAGTCGTGAACGCGTGCGCGGCTCGGGTGGGAAAGAACCAAGGACTCTGCGATAATCCGCCCCTTTGTTTTGCCGTTCATACCTATAAATTTCAAACGACAATCGACCACAAGGGGAGCGCCGTGAGCCTGGCTATTTTCGATCTGGATAATACGCTGATATCCATCGACAGCGATCATGCATGGGGTGAGTTTTTACTCGAGCAAGGCGCTGTAGACCCCATCGCCTATCGCGAAGCCAATGAGCGTTTTATGGCCGATTACAAGGCTGGCACGCTGGATATGGCGGCGTTTCTGGAAGTGGCACTTAAACCGTTAGCGGATAACACGCCCGAACAGTTAGCGGCCTGGCATCAGCAATTTATGGCCAGCAAGATAGAACCGCATATTTTGCCCAAGGCCGAAGAGCTATTGGCGCGGCACCGCACCCGGGGCGACACGCTACTTATTGTGACCGCGACCAACCATTTTATTACCGCCCCCATTGCTGAGCGCTTGGGCGTTGATTATTTGATCGCGGTGAATCCGGAAATGGAGAATGGCCGGTATACCGGGCGCGTCTCCGGCATCCCCAGTTATCGGGAAGGCAAAATTACCCGCTTGCATGAATGGTTAGAAGACAAGGACTTTACGCTGGACGGCGCCTGGTTCTACAGCGACTCACATAACGACCTGCCGCTGCTTGAAGAGGTTGATCACCCCGTAGCCGTTGACCCGGACGACACCCTTCGCCAGGTAGCCGAACAGCGCCAATGGCGAATCATGAGCCTTCGTGATTAGTGCTTTAACGAGAATTCCCCGCTAGGTGGCTGCGTAAGGCTCCCGCGGATGGCGGCGTCAAGCCGCCCCGGATGTGCCACCGCATTGACCCCGGCACCGCTGCGCGCTGCTTTTGCGGGTGCGCTGCGCTTACCACGCACTACGAGAATCCCCCCAAATGGCCGCGTACATCGTAGCGCGTGGTAACGCGCCGTGAGGAACGAACGGCAAGGCACCCGCGAATGGCGGCGGTACGACGCCCCGGATGTGCCACCGCATTGACCCCGGCACCGCTGCACGCTGCTTTTGCGCCGGGCCGCCGCTGCGGGTGCGCTGCGCTTACCACGCACTACGAGAATCCCCCAAATGGCCGCGTACATCGTAGCGCGCGGTAACGCGCCGTGAGGAACGAGCGGCAAGGCACCCGCGAATGGCGGCGCCAAGCCGCCCTGGCTAAATAACAGCAATAAAAAACCCCGCAAGCAGTGCTTGCGGGGTTTGCATTAGCTAGCAGAGCCAGCCGAGCGTTTAGCCGAGCAGGTGCTCAACGGCTGCGCGCTCTTCACGCAATTCTTTCTCGGTTGCTTTCATCTTCTCTTGGCTGAACTCGTCAAGCTCAAAGCCTTGAACGATTTCATACTTGCCACCCTGGCAACGCACCGGGTAGGAGTAGATGATGCCTTCGGCAATGCCGTAGCTGCCGTCAGACGGAATCGCCATGCTGACGATACCTTTGGAGCCCAGCGCCCAGTCGTGCATATGGTCGATGGCAGAAGAAGCCGCGGAGGCGGCAGAAGACGCGCCGCGTGCTTTGATGATGGCCGCGCCGCGCTGCTGTACCGTCGGGATAAAGTCGTTTTCGTACCAGTCACGTTCAACCAGATCAAACGCCGCTTTACCGTCAACCTTGCACTGAGCGATATCGGGGTACTGGGTCGCGCTGTGGTTGCCCCAGATGATCATGTTTTCAACGTCGGTCACGTGCTTGCCAGTTTTCTGGGCCAGCTGCGTCAGGGCGCGGTTATGGTCCAGACGCGTCATTGCAGTGAACTGACCTTTGTCCAGGTCCGGCGCATTGCAGGAAGCAATCAGCGCGTTGGTGTTGGCCGGGTTACCCACCACCAACACTTTAACGTCACGGCTAGCGTGATCGTTCAGCGCTTTACCTTGTACAGAGAAGATCGCGGCGTTGGCTTCCAGCAGATCTTTACGCTCCATACCCGGACCACGCGGGCGCGCACCGACTAACAGGGCGAAGTCAGCATCTTTAAATGCAACGTTGGCATCGTCAGTGGCAACAATGTCTTGTACCAGCGGGAAGGCGCAGTCGTTGACTTCCATTACTACGCCGTTCAGCGCGTCCATTGCTTGCGGAATTTCGAGCAGCTGAAGAATGACAGGCTGATCCGGCCCCAGCATATCGCCAGCGGCGATGCGGAAAATAAGAGAGTAACTGATCTGGCCGGCACCGCCGGTAATCGCAATACGTACTGGATCTTTCATCATTGCTCCTTGGTTGGTTCGCCTTCAAATGGGTCGACAGAACTCAAGATGCCAAGATGTTATGCGCAGTCATGCAAAAACTCAATCATCCATACGGTGACTTTGCCTTCATCGGGCCTGCCAACCACTCGCTGCAAGCCGTTGGTTGCGCTATTGTATCGCTGCACCTTTTTTCTTGTTCATGTGTCGTTGCACACAGTTGCCAGGGATATATCCCCCCTTATGCGCAAACTTCCCTCTTCTTATATTCTGGCCAGCTTACTGGTATTAGGTCTGGTCATTTGGTTAGTGCTGGGCGATTTTCAGCGCTTTCAAGCCGCGCCTCCCGAGGCACAAAGTAGCTCCGTAAGCGGCCCTCGCGTTGAAGTGATGACACTCGACAGCATGCCCTACATCCCTCAGCAATTGGTTCAAGGCCAGCTAACTGCCGAGCGTGAGGTCACCCTGCGCGCCAACGTCGGCGGGTTTGTCGTTGAAAAACCTATTCCCCAAGGGAGCTCTGTTGAGGCCGGGGATATGCTACTTGTGCTGGATAACGACGCCCTGCCGGAACGCCTGCAGCAAGCCCGCGATGAACTTTCGCTCGCCCAAGCCGAATACTCCGGCGCCCAGAATTTGCGTGATCGTCAGCTTATTTCCCAGCCCGAACTGCTGCGTTTACAAGCCTCGTTAAGCGCGAGTGCAGCGCAAGTCGCTCAGCTTGAAAAACAGCTGGCCGACTCACGCCCTCAAGCCCCGTTTAGCGGCACGCTGGACCGTATTGAGGTTGAATTGGGTGATCTCGTTCAACCCGGCGAAGAGTGGGGACGACTGGTAGATGATCGCCGTTTAACCGGCACCGCTTGGGTGTCTCAACAGCAAGTAGGTGACTTGGCCGTCGGCCTGCCCGTTACGGCTCGCTTGCTCAATGGCGCTCATCTTGATGGCGAGCTGAGCTTTATTAGCCGCCGGGCCAATGAAGCGACGCGTACGTTCTATGTCGAAGCGACGTTGGATAACCCTTTGCAGCTGCCCATGTCCGGCGGTAGCGCGGAGCTTACGATTACCTTGCCGCCCCGATCTGTACACAGTCTCTCGCCTGCTCTGCTGTCTCTTGGGCATGAAAATCAGCTGACTATCAAGCATATCAATGCCGATAACGAAGTGATTGAGACGCCGGTGGAGCTGGTTAGCGCGACGATTGAAAGTGCCTACGTAAGTGGGCTGCCCGATCAGGTGCGCTTGATCACGCTAGGCGCTGGCCTGGTGAATGCAGGTGAGGTTGTCGAGCCTGTTTCTGTTGACGCTGCATCCGAGGCCCGCTAATGCGCCAGTTGATTGATGCCGCGCTTCACCATACGCGCACCACGCTGTTTCTGCTGGTTAGCCTGCTGCTGGCAGGCGTGGTTGCCTGGCAGGTCATTCCCAAGGAAGCCAACCCCGACGTTACGATTCCGCTGATTTACGTTTCGCTAACGCTGGAGGGTGTGAGCCCGGAGGATGGCGAGCGCCTGCTGATTCGTCCTATGGAGCAGGAACTGCGTGGCATTGCCGGACTGCGCAAGTTCACTGCCCAATCCAACGAAGGCCACGCCTCTATTTCACTGGAGTTTGACCCAGGCTTTGACCCTGACACGGCGCTTTCCGACGTACGTGACCGCGTTGATATCGCCCGCAGCGACTTACCTTCCGAAGCGGATGAACCGCGGGTTATGGAAGTTAATGTATCGGAATTTCCGGTACTTAGTATTGGCCTCTCCGGGCAGTTGGATACCCGGGAACGGATTACCGTGGCGCGCCGCCTAAAGGAGGAGATTGAAGGCATCGCTGATGTGCTGGAAGTTGATATTGGCGGTGAACAGGAGGACTTGCTGGAGATCGTGGTCGACCCACTGGTGCTGGAGAGTTACGGCATCGATTTCAATGAGCTATTTAACATCGTCTCCAATAATAACCGGCTGGTAGCGGCGGGCAGCTTGGATACGGGTGCAGGCCGTATGGCATTGAAGGTGCCCGGCGTTATCGAGTCGCTTGAAGATGTTATGAATATGCCGGTGAAGGTGGATGAGGACCGCGTTGTTACCTTTGGCGACGTCGCCTGGATTCACCCCACCTTTAAAGACCCCGCAGGCTTTGCGCGTATTGATGACCAGCCCGCTGTGGTACTGGAAATATCCAAACGCGCTGGCGCCAACATTATTGCCACCATTGCTGCGGTGCGCGAGACACTCGACCAGGCAAGTGATTTGCTGCCCGAGCAGTTAAATATCACCACCATTCTCGACCAATCGATCACGGTTGAGGATATGCTTTCGGAGCTTCTCAATAACGTGCTGACCGCCGTAGTACTGGTGCTCATCGTGGTGGTCGCTGTGATGGGTTTGCGCATGGCGCTTCTGGTGGGCCTGACTATTCCTGGCGCCTTTTTAACCGGTATTCTGCTGGTCTGGGCATTTGGGTTCACGCTCAACATTGTGGTGCTCTTCGCCTTGATTCTGGTCGCGGGCATGCTGGTAGACGGGGCAATTGTGGTGAGCGAGCTGGCGGATCGTCATCTGCGCGAAGGGCAATCGCCTCACCAGGCATGGCTGAATGCCGCCTCACGTATGAGCTGGCCAGTTATCGCCTCTACCGCCACGACACTTGCGGTGTTTATCCCCCTGCTGTTTTGGCCCGGCATGGTCGGTCAGTTTATGAAGTACCTGCCTGCAACCGTTATTCTCTGTTTACTGGCGTCGCTGGCCATGGCGCTGATTTTCTTACCCACGCTTGGGCGACTGTTTACCCGTACGGCACCCGAGCCGACACAGGGCGGAGCTCGCCCCGACCAAAGTACTCGGCTGGGGCGCGCCTACCGGCGCTTACTTTCCCGCCTACTGGCCCGCCCTGGCTGGGTACTTATCATTGCCGTGCTGCTGCTGGCGTTAATTTACACAGCCTACGGACGCCTCAATCACGGGGTCGACTTCTTCCCCAACGTTGAGCCGGACAGCGCCCAGGTGTTGGTACGCGCCCGTGGCGACTTCTCTGCTCTGGAGGCGGATGCCATTGTTCAGCGCGTGGAGGCACGACTATCAGGGATGAGCGAAGTACAAGCGCTCTATGCGCGTTCGTTTGCTGTTCCAAACGAGCAACTGGGGAACGATGTTATCGGCGTACTCCAGTTTCAGTTTATTGATTGGTATGAACGCCGCCCCTCCCGAGAAATTTTGGCCGACATGGCCGAACGCGCCAGCGACATTCCCGGCATTCGCCTGGAGTTCCAGGAGCAGGAGATGGGGCCAGGAGGCGGAAAGCCTATCGTTCTGGAAGTCAGCGCCATGAACCCAGCCGTTGCCGATGCGGGGGTGGACCAGTTACAAGCCATCATGCATGAACTCGGGGGCTTCGTGGCCATTCAGGATAACCGTAGCCTGCCAGGCGTGGAGTGGCAGGTCAATGTTGACCGGGAAGCGGCCGCGCGCATGGGCACTGATATCACGACCATTGGCAGTGCGGTGCAACTGCTTACCAACGGCTTACAGGTGGCCAGCTACCGGCCGCCTGACGTTAGTGATGAGGTCGATATTCGTATCCGGTTACCGGAAGGTTGGCGCTCACTCGACCAACTCGGCCGCATGACGATAAACACACCGCGCGGGCAGGTGCCTATTTCTCACTTCGTGGAGATTACTCCGGCACCCAAAGTAGGCACACTTAATCGTATTAATGGGCGCCGAGCCATTACCGTCGAAGCTGATTTGGCGCCGGGGTATCTGGCAGATGAACGCTTAAGGGCGCTGCTTCAGGAAGCGCAAGACAAGCTGCCCGATGATTTGATGGTGAATGTAGCCGGTGAACAGGAAGACCAACTAGAGGCGATGCAGTTCTTGATTAGCGCGTTCTTTGTCGCTATTGGGCTGATGTCGCTGATCCTGGTGACTCAATTCAACAGCTTCTACCAAGCGATTCTAGTGCTTTCGGCCATCGTCTTCTCGACAGCTGGAATATTGATAGGGCTGCTGATCACGGGCCAGGCATTTGGCATTGTGATGGTCGGCATGGGGGTCATTGCGCTGGCCGGTATCGTGGTGAATAACAATATCGTATTAATCGATACCTATAATGAGCTACGTCTTGAAGGGATGGCACCGGGCGAGGCCGCATTGGAAGCAGGCTGTTTGCGGCTTCGCCCTGTGCTGTTAACGGCAATCACCACCGTACTGGGTTTGATGCCGATGGTACTGGGCATGAACGTCAACCTGTTCGCACCGTCACTTGGGTTCAACGCACCTTCAGCGCAGTGGTGGACACAGATGTCGAGCGCCATTGCCGGAGGACTTACCTTCGCGACCGCCCTTACCCTCCTGCTGACGCCCTGCATGCTGGTGCTGGGTGGCAAACTACACCGCCACAAGCCGTAGCGGCCAGACGAACACAGGGCCGTTTGAGCGGCCCCCTTTCTCTTATAAGCACCAGTTCTGTAAACACCAGCTCTGTAAACGCTAGCTTATTGACTCAGGGCCAGCGTGGCATCTTGCGGGCCATGAACCACATCCTTGAGTTCAACATGACGGATCTCATCAATATCCGTGAGCTCATCCAGATCGAAATGGATGTAGTTAAGGCTATCGTAAGAGCGTAGGTGAAGCGTCCGCTGTTGAAGGTCAATCAGTGACGTCCAGGAGGTGTACTCCGAGGTATAGACACGGTCATTGTTAACACCGGGGGCAGCAATATTTTCAATCGAATCGCGGAACCGGTTGTCGATGGTAATACCGCGCGGCCGGTCAAAGTTATTCATGACATGGGCAAGTGTAGTGATGGCGTTGTCTGCGTTTTCCGCTTTTTCAGCAAACTGGGAGTAGTAAATAGCGCGGACAAAGCGCCCAACTGACGTATTTGATGCGGGCAGCCCGGCCGTCGCAATTCCTGAGTCAGGCTGAGCAAGTTTTACCCCACTCAGTTCCAGCTTTGATTGGTCAATGTTACTTAAAAACGTGTAGTTATTCAGGTTGGTCATGTGCCAGGAAAATTCTGGCCCGTTGGTCATGATCCCTAGCGGATTGTCGATAACATTCTGCTCGTGATTGGCAAACTCAATCACGATGGATTTGCCCGTGGCATCGTGCAACGTGTAGTGAAACGGCGTATCCAGCACGCCCATCGGCAGTAGCGACGTCACCATAACAGGTTGTTCTTCTAACGCCTGCTTTACTTCGTCAACGGTAGAAAACTGAGAAAGCGTCCAGGCGCCGAGGTCGATAGCTGCCAACACCGCCTGCGTATTGTTAACCATATCGGCGGGGCCTTCGGTGCTGGCATACGCCAGCAAGCCAAACGTCAAACCCTTGTCGTTAACGCCTTCAGCTACTTTTAAATCTTTTGATACGGGGTCCGGCACCGTAACGGCGACAAAAGCGTTTTGGCCGGTAAAGTCCAGCACGTGATGTTTGTCAGCCTGCGAGCCAAAGCTTGTACCTGCTGGAAAGTAGGACACTTTATAAGGTAGCTCCATGGGCAACTCCATGGTACGACCTGCATAAAATTTGTCATTTACGTCGCTATAAAGAAGGGAAGTACATGCGGCCACTGTGGGCGCGAGGGCGATACTGATCGCCGATAGGCAAAAACCTGCTAAACAAGGCTTGGAAAAACGTCGCATACTACTCTTCCTCATCTTATTAATAGTTAAACCACACTTCAGGCAAACTATAGCTTATTTATTACCAAATCAACTTACGTAAACGTCTCCTTCATAAAAAGAAACAGTATTGGCTCGTTTAGCCTCAATTAAGCAGCAGGTATCGCCCAGTTACACTAGGGAGTCAGGGAATATCATTCGAGAGGGGCTCGGCAAAAAGCACCTTCATGGGTGCTTATATCTGGCGCTAAGTAACAAGCAATTAAGCCGAAAACGGTTTAATTGGGGGTATTGGCGGCGTGTAAACGGGCAATGAGTTGATCTTCTAACGCAAAACGCTCAGTGAGGCCTTTTGCCAAGCGGTCAATCCAGGCGGGTAGCCGCACCAAATGCTGCTGGCTACGCACAGGTGACTCGTAATCCTGGTCGAACTCAAGCACCATTTGCGTAGACATCTCAAGGCGTTCTAAAAGCCGTGATGCGATGTGCAGCGCACTCTCATCATCAAAGGCTTTCGCTTCTTCCGCGAGTTGTGGGTAAATCTCAAAATGCCCAGCGCTGATATAATCCATTAGTGTTTGGCTAAAGGTATCAATGCGCTCTTTGCTAACGGCTTCTAATTCAGTGTCGCAGGCATCCTTTAGCTCGATAAAACTCACCAAAAGTGCGCGGCGCTGCTCCAGCCAGCGGTCAATCAAGCCATGAACGCCTCCCCAGCGCTCTTGGGCATTTTTGCAATCTTCGAGCATGGGCTTCTCCTTGCTAATAGCCACCTACAACCGAGTAAGGCTCGCTTTTCCACCTTTCTCTGTCAATTCTATTAGGGGCCGTTTCCTTGATACTCGCGGCCAGCCAAAACGCTGGCCGCACAAACAGCCATCTACCGCTTGATAGCTAGCCACAATATCCGCAGAGGTACAAGCGCCAGGATAACAAAGCCGAGGAATGTCCAGGCAGGCAGAGAAGCTCCCATGAACGTAAAATCAATCTCGGCGCACTCACCCGAGCCGGTCAACACCATGGCAACGACATCCTGCATGGGCAAGATATCCATCATGTAGCCAAGGCCTGGGCCACAGGACGGTACCTCGTCGGCCGGGAGGGTTTGCAGCCACACATGACGACCTGCAATAAACGCTCCGGCGGATACCGCTATCAACCCCAACACGCCGTAAATGCCTTTTCCCACACAGCCGCTTGGGTTGTGGATAGCCGCAACCGCAAAGATCACGCCTGCAGCAATGACCGCTACGCGCTGAAAAATGCACAGCGGGCAGGGTTCAAGACCCATAATATGCTCAAGGCCCAGCGCGACGGCCATCATCAAGACACAAAATGCCAAGCCTGCAAGGGCCACGGGGCGAAGTGCTGTGGGCTTCATTGCCTCTCCTCAAGTAGTAACGCAGACAACGCGCGCGATTCACGCGCTTTGGTAAAGTACGTATCGAGGAAGTCAGCAAAACTCTCCTGGTCTGCCGCTTCTATATCTTTCTGCTGCTGATGCGAGGTCTCAATCAACTGGTCAAGCAAGGCTTCGCGTGAGCGTTGCATGGGTGTATTTTTAAGCTTTTCGCTCTGCTCCTTGGCCAGCCCAAGCAGCGTATCACTTAACGAACCATTACCCTCTTTCATAAGCGCCAACAGCTGAGCCGAGGGCGTCAGCGAAGGATCTCGCAAACGCGGGGCCAGCTCCTTGAGTGCTGCCGCGTGAGGCGCATCGTCTTCCACAGCATCCAGCAGGCGGGCGACTTCGTGCAATTCTGCAAAAATCTGCTCGCCCCACTCACTAACCGAGGTGGTCTGGCCATTACGAATCAGCGTTAACTCTGGGTCACGGCCGCGCTCCACCACCCAACGACGGTTGTCGTCCAGGCGGTCGCACTCATCATCAGAAATCCACGGGCTATCGCTGAGTAAACACCACATCAGGAAGGTGTCTACAAAGCGCATCTGCGTCTCGGTGACGCCCAGCGGGTCAAAGGGATCCAGGTCCAAACAGCGCACTTCAATATACTCAACACCGCGCGCCTCAAGCGCTTGGCTAGGCGTTTCGTTATGCTTGGCGACGCGCTTGGGACGAATATCGCTGTAGTACTCGTTCTCTATCTGGAGAATATTGGCATTCAACTGCTGCCAGTTGCCCTCTACATTAACCCCGAGTTTTTCGTAATCCGGCCACGGCGTTGATATCGCATGGCGCAACGTATTCACATAGTTGGATAACGAGTTAAAGCAGATTTTAAGCTGAGCCTGGACCTTGTTTTGATAGCCTAGATCCGACATACGCAGCGTCGTAGCAAACGGGGCATAAAACGTATCGTCGTTGAGTGGCTTCAACTTTTCAGGCACGTTGCCGTTAGGAAAAAAGCTTTTATCTACCGCAGGCGAAGCGCCAAACAGATAAAGCAGTAGCCAGCTATGGCGTCGAAAATTACGGATAAGGCCAAAATAGCGCGTCGAGCGATAGTCGTTAAACGGGATATTATTCGCACCTTCCAGCTCGCGCAGCGCGTGCCACATATCATCAGGTAACGAGACGTTGTAATGTACGCCAGCAATTGCCTGCATGATCCGCCCATAACGTACGTCCAGCCCTTTACGGTAGACGTGCTTCATGGTGCCTACGTTGGAAGAGCCGTAATCCGCAATGAGCACGCTGTCATTACCTGAAAGCCGTGACGGCATACTCCCCGGCCAGATCCACTCCTGATCAAGGTGCTGATAGGTAAAGGTGTGCAGATCCGATAAAAAGGCCAAGGCTTCACGCGGCTGCGAATACACCGGGGTAATGTATTCAACCAACGCTTCTGAATAATCGGTGGTGATATGCGGGTGCGTTAGCTTGGAGCCCAAAGCATTTGGGTGCGGGGTTTGCGCAATATGGCCTTTTGCATCAACCCGCAGCCCTTCTTTTTCCAGCCCGCGGCGTAAGCGACCCATGCGGCCCAAGCGCGCGCTGGGCAACAAGCGCTCAACCTGGGAGGTCAACGAAGATGGCACAGTGAGTGGTTCAGGCAAGGTGAACACTCCTTGTCAGTAAGGCCCATTTTGGACGAGCCATGGTGAAATCAGGTGGCATCGCCAGCATATCCATCAATAATAAAAGGCAGGATATGGCGGCAACCCTAATATTTTCAAGCCACGTATTTTCAAGACATGTATTTTCAAGCCACGCAAGCCTTCAAGTTACGTTAGCACTCAACGTATGCGTCTACTTGCCCTGCTTGGCTTTCAGCAATGCCGCCCCCAGCGCCCCCATTGGCGCCGAAGTTTCCGTGCTCTTACTGGCAGGTCGTTGGCTACGTGGTGGCTTTTGCGACCCTTTATTAACGGCTGATGACGCGCGCTCTTGCTCGCGTTCCGGCTCATCATTCAGGCGCATGGAAAGCCCCACCCGCTTACGTGCAATATCCACGCTCATCACTTTTACCGACACAATATCACCCGCTTTAACTACGCTACGCGGGTCGTCAATAAAGCGATCAGACAGTGCAGAGATATGTACCAGACCATCCTGATGGACGCCAATATCTACAAACGCACCAAAGGGCGTTACGTTCGTCACGGTGCCCTCCAGCACCATGCCCAGCTTCAGATCCTTGAGCGTTTCCACGCCCTCGCGGAATTCTGCGGCTTTGAATTCAGGCCGTGGGTCACGGCCCGGCTTATCAAGCTCGCTCAGAATGTCGCTGACCGTGGGCACACCAAAGCGCTCATCGGCAAAATCAGCGGGCTTTAACGCTTTCAGCGCAGCGCTATCGCCAATCAAGCCTTTAACATCACGGCCACTCTGTTTAGCGATGCGCTCAACCAGGGTATAGGCTTCCGGGTGAACGGCACTTGCATCCAACGGGTTATCCGCATTGCTGATACGCAAAAAGCCTGCGCACTGCTCAAAGGTTTTGGGCCCCAGGCGGCTAACATCCAGCAGTGCTTTACGGCTTTTAAACGCACCAAGGCTGTTACGCTGGGCCACGATATTCTCAGCTATCGCAGCACTTAGGCCTGCCACTCGTGAGAGCAACGCGCTTGACGCCGTATTAAGGTCAACCCCCACGGCGTTAACACAATCTTCAATGACAGCCTCCAGGCTACGCGATAGCTGTACCTGAGAAACGTCATGCTGATACTGGCCTACGCCAATCGACTTGGGCTCAATTTTAACCAGTTCAGCCAGTGGGTCCTGCAAGCGGCGAGCAATCGACACCGCGCCGCGTATTGTTACATCAAGATCCGGCAGCTCACGAGAAGCATATTCCGAAGCGGAGTAAACAGACGCCCCGGCTTCCGACACCATCACTTTACTGACCCGATACTCGGGCGCCAGTGCTTTCAGTAGCTCCCCTGCCAGCTTGTCGGTTTCACGGCTGGCGGTGCCGTTCCCAACAGCAACCAGTTGAATGCCATGCTGCTTAACGAGCTTAGCCAGCACGCTGAGCGACTCATCCCAGCGGTTTTGTGGCGCATGCGGGTAAATAGTCGCCTGGTCGATAAACTGCCCGGTTGCGTCAATGACCGCCACCTTGCAACCGGTACGCAAACCAGGATCAAGCGCCAGGGTAATTTTTTGCCCAGCGGGAGCGGCCAGCAGCAGGTCTTTCAGATTGGCGGCAAATACTTCAATGGCAGTTTGCTCAGCCTGCTCGCGCAAACGCCCCAGCAGCTCGGTTTCCAGCGCTGTGTAGAGTTTCACACGCCATGTCCAACGGACCACCTCGCCCAACCATTTATCAGCAGCGCGGCCCTCATCGCTAATGCCGACGTGTTTGGCAATGGCCACCTGGGCGGGATGAATAGGCGCATCATCTTCACCAGGCAAGCGAATAGCGAGGCTCAGCACGCCTTCATTGCGGCCACGGAACATGGCAAGCGCACGGTGTGAAGGCACTTTGGCAAGCTTTTCATCGTGCTCGAAGTAATCCGCAAACTTAGCGCCTTCTTGCTGCTTGCCCTCCAGCACACGGGCACTCAGTTCGCCCTCTTGCCAGAGGCGCTCGCGCAACCGACCGATTAGCTCGGGGTCTTCGGCAAAGCGCTCCATCAGGATTTGTTTAGCGCCGTCCAGCGCCGCTTTGGCATCTTCAACGGCGGGGATATCCCCCTCTGCCGGGCGCAGGTAGCCGGCTGCTTCCGCTTCAGGGTCAAGCGCGGGGTTCGCCAACAGCGCATCCGCCAACGGCTCAAGCCCCGCTTCACGCGCGATTTGTGCCTTTGTGCGGCGTTTTTTCTTAAAGGGTAAATAGAGATCTTCAAGGCGTTGCTTGGTTTCTGCCGCGTCTATGCTCGCCTTGAGCGATGCATCCAGCTTGCCCTGCTCATCAATGGCTTCCAGGACAGCGGCACGGCGCTCTTCAAGCTCGCGCAGATAGCGCAACCGCTCATCCAACTGACGCAGTTGGGTATCATCTAATGCCCCGGTAATTTCTTTACGGTAACGGGCAATAAACGGCACGGTGGCACCGCCATCCAAGAGCTCTACCGTAGCCGCTACTTGCTGGGTACGCACACCTAGCTCGTCGGCTAAGCGGGAAATAATTCGCTGATTGACATCCATAAATTGCAACTAACTCATGCAGCATTTTTTAGTGCTGACAAGGTATCACAATCAGCCTACTACCGCTTTATCTGCACAAGACTCCCTTTATAGCAATAGGGATAAAAGACCGTTCAGGTAGTGGCCGCCCCTTTATTGCCATGAACAGTAACCTTCTTTCTTCAAGGCATTTACTAGCAAGGAGCCTTGAAGAGATTGAGACCCAGCGATGCCGCAGCAGCCTTGACAGCGGCCTGACCACGAATGCTATTGCCAGCCTCATCCAAGCGAGGAGAAAAAGCGGCTATCGCGAGCTGCCCCGGCATGACAGCGAGAATTCCCCCACCAACACCACTCTTCGCGGGCAAGCCTACCTCATAAGCCCAGTCTCCAGAAGCCGTGTAAAGTCCCTCCATCATCATTTCAGCCAATATATAATGGACATAACGCGCATCCATGACCTGTCGGTTGGTTAACGGATTAATACCACCTGCAACAAGCGTTGCTCCCATCGTGGCAAGATCCTTGCAATTAATCAGGGTAGAGCATTGCCGTGTATAGACATCGACAGTGCGTACCGGGTCGCTATAACACGCACCAGCGCTTTCAAGCAGCCATGCGATAGCCCGGTTATGGGCGTTGGTAGACTGCTCAGACGCATTAATCTCGGCACTCATGGCAAGATCTCGTCCCGCAAATTCACACTGGCACTGGAGAATAGCTTCAAAGCATTCGTCTGCACTCTCCCCGGGCACAAGGCTTACCGTCGCTATAGCGCCAGCATTGACAAGCGGAGAGAGCGGCTTGTCGTTATTTAACTCCAGTGCGATGATGGAATTGAAAGGCAGTCCCGTTGGGCTATCTCCAATTTTATCGCGAACAGCATCAGGGCCAATATGCTCCATGACCATCGCCAACGTAAATACTTTTGAGATCGACTCAATTGCAAACGCGTAGTCGCAATCCCCTTCGGTATAGACTTGGCCATCTGCCGTTATGATGGCAAGTGAAAACAGCTCAGGATCAACAGAGGCTAGATAGGGGATATAATCAGCGTTCTTACCTCCATGCGCTGCTTGCCCCGCCTCCATGCCTGCCTTTAACGCGCTTTCGATATCCGCTTTCATTCCAGTAGATAGCCCCATTCGCCTGCCTCTTCAATGGCATATTTCATTCAGCTCTGGACAGTTATCATGGAAGCCATTTACCAGCTCTGCTTCCATACTGAAGCATGATCATCATGCCAGAACGGTTGAGCGCAATTAGCTACCGTTGATAGCGTGGCTGCGCCTGATACTACTGCGTTAAACATCAGCTCGGAATACTCTTTTATTCTCTGTAAGTTTCGTTTATTCCATGCTTATAAGCATTTTTAAATCAATAGCCTTTGAAAAACTACGTTTAAAAAAATCCACTGAAGGATTTTTACAGTTCTCGCTAATACGTTATATCGAATTGATAAAACACTGTCGTTTAAAAACCCATAGAGGCAATTACCGCCGTACGCTGTCTCCCTGTGCGGTATTTCTCTTTACGTTATTACCTCTAGAGACCATCAACGGCATACTTAACCTTAATCATGATTAAGGTTATGTCAACAATACACACTAATGAGTACCCAATGTACAGCGATACCGATAACACAATTGCAGTATTCAGGCATTGTTCAGCAAAGGCTTGCCCTTTACCCGCCGTTCATCAACGCAGAAAGCCGCCTCAAAATGAGGCGGCTTTCTGGAAGACGTGCCTTTGTACCCTACTCAATATCAACCCAACTGCGGGCCTGCCTTGAGGATCGCTTCGCTCACCCCTTCAAACTTCTTGAAGTTATCCACGAACTTAGTCGCCAGCTCTTGCAGGTGCTGATCGTAGGCAGCGCGGTCTTGCCAAGTATCGCGTGGGTCAAGCAGGCTGGAATCAACGCCTGGCACGGCGACCGGCACGTCAAGGTTCAAGCCTTCGATATGACGGGTTTCTACATCGCGCAACACGCCTGACTGAATCGCACTGATAATCGCGCGCGTCGTCGGGATAGAGAAGCGTGAACCGCCTTCCCCAAACGCGCCGCCCGTCCAGCCGGTATTGACCAGGTAAACCTGAGCGTCTTTCTTATCAACACGTTTGATCAGAAGATCCGCGTACTCACGCGCCGGGCGTGGGAAGAACGGTGCACCAAAGCAGGTAGAGAACGTAGCGGCCAAGCCTTCTGAAGAGCCCATTTCGGTAGAGCCAACCTTAGCGGTGTAACCGGAAAGGAAGTGGTACGCCGCGGCTTCTTTTGAAAGCACCGACACCGGCGGCAATACGCCTGACATATCGCAGGTCAAAAAGACGATGGCATTGGGCTCGCCCGCCAGGTTTTCCGGCACGCGCTTTTCAATATGCTCAAGCGGATACGCGGCACGCGAGTTCTGCGTCAGGCTGTCGTCGGCGTAGTCAGGCTCGAGGCGGTCATTGAGCACCACGTTTTCAAGCACCGTGCCGAACTTAATCGCGTTCCAGATAACCGGCTCGTTTTTCTCGGAAAGGTCGATACATTTGGCGTAGCAACCACCTTCCATGTTGAAGACGATACCGTCGCCCCAAGCGTGCTCGTCATCACCAATCAGGTAACGTGCCGGATCAGCGGAAAGCGTGGTTTTACCCGTACCAGAAAGACCGAAGAACAGGCAGGTTTCGCCATCTTCACCCACGTTGGCCGAGCAGTGCATCGGCAACACGTCAGACGCTGGCAGCAGGAAGTTCTGTACCGAGAACATGGCTTTTTTCATTTCGCCTGCGTAACGCATACCGGCGATCAGCACTTTTTTCTCGGCGAAATTGATAATGACGCAGCCGTCAGAGTTGGTGCCATCACGGTCCGGCTCGCACTCAAAATTTGCCGCGTTGAGAATGACCCACTCATCTTTACCCGCTGGGTTGTAAGCGCTCGGACGTACAAACATGGTGCGACCGAAAAGATTCTGCCAAGCCGTTTCAGTGGTTGCGCGAACCGGCAGATAGTGGGTGGAATCACTACCCACATGCAGCTCAGATACAAAATACTCACGACGGCTTAGATACTCTTCAACCCGCGCCCATAGGGCATCGAATTTAACGGCATCAAACGGGCGGTTGACGCTGCCCCAATCAATACTGTCACGCGTCGACGGCTCATCGACAATGAAGCGGTCAGCTGGCGAACGCCCCGTCCGTACGCCAGTATTGACGGCCAAGGCGCCATCCGCCGACAAGCGGCCTTCACCACGGGCCACGGCGCGCTCGATTAATTCGGCGCTGCTAAGATTCACATGGACTTGGGGAGCGGCTTGAGTCGTGGTCATTTTGATTCCTGGGCCTTGCGGCCATTTTCTCGTTACCGGGCGCTGTTAACGCCGCCAAAAAAGGTCGCCCCAACAACATACATTGTGCTGGGGGTGCTGAAGTCAGGCGCATTATTACAAAAAGAAAGCCCCCGGGAAACGGGGGCTTTGACCAAACATTTTGTAGTTAAACTACTACAAATACACAACACTCCTTGTTGCAGCGCAGTAAGTTTTCAAATGTTTTTAGGCTGGAATCGCTACAAGCGCTGTAACTGCTGCCCCTTACGAGAGAAACCTGTTAATCAGCACCTTGATAAACGACTACATAATCAGTGAATAACCGGTGATGGCGCATCCGGGTTCTCCAATAATGTCTCAACATCAGCCGCAGTGTAGTGATATTTCGTGTGACAGAAGTGGCATTGCGTATCAATAGCGCCTTTTTCACGCACAATATCGCGCAGTTCAGCAGCCCCTAACGTGATCAATCCTCCCGCCATTCGCTCCCGCGAACAGGTACAGCCAAAACGCAGGGCTTTAGGATCAAAGACCCGAACCGTCTCTTCATGATAAAGGCGATAAAGCACTTCGCGCTGCTCTAACCCCAAAAGCTCCTCAGGTTTGATCGTATCGGCCAACGCGACGCTGCGCTCCCACGCATCGACATCCTGATTTTGCGAGGCATCAGGCAGGCGCTGCAGCAGCAAGCCACCGGCACGCTCGCCGTCTGCCGCTAACCACAAGCGAGTAGGCAGCTGTTCGGATTTTCCAAAATAGGCTTCCAGACAGCCACTGAGCGTTTCGTGATCCAACGCGACAATGCCCTGGTAGCGGTTGCCTTCACGCGGGTCGAGCGTAATGACAATTTGCCCTTCTCCGACCAATTCACGAAAGTCTGCCCGCTCGCTGGGCAAGTGGCTATCCTCCGCCACACGAGCAATCGCACGTAGCTCACCGCCTGGGTTGGACTCCGCCATTAATAGCGACAGCACGCCCTGGCCACGCACTTCAATGCTTAAGGTGCCGTCCAACTTAATGGTATCGGTTAGTAGCGCGACAGCGGCCAACAGCTCACCCAACAGCTCATTAACGGCGGGCGGATACGCGTGGCGCGTGAGCACTTCGTGGTAGGCAGTGGCTAGCGTTACGATTTCGCCACGTACGTTGGTTTGGTCAAACATAAACCGCTGAATTTGATCAGACATAACAAGGTCCTGCAGTAAAAGGGTACTTAAAATGGGCGCTTGGCGGGCTAGCCTGCCTTGGCCGTGAAGACAGCCCAAGGCAGGAAACGTCGGCTACTCGCCGGGCTGACGCTGAAAGCGCTGTATATCGCGGCGCTGCTTTTTATCAGGCCGTTTGAGGGGGTGCTGCATGGCTTGATTAGTAAGCCTGCGGGCTTCGGTCTCACGGGCGCGCCGCTCGGTACTCTCGGCGGTCTCTGCATAGAGTTTTCGTGCTTCAGGCGCACCACGACGCTGGTCAGAAAGCTCTGTTACCTCGACCTCGTAAATGTCCCACCCCTGAGGCACGCGAATAAGCGCTCCCAACTCGACATTTTTACTGGTTTTGGCACGCGCACCGTCGTAATGCACCTTGCCACCTTCAATGGCTTTTTTAGCGAGCGCGCGGGTTTTAAAAAACCGCGCTGCCCATAACCACTTATCCAAGCGAACGGCGTCGCTCATTAACGCTCTCCTTGCTGCCCTGGTAGGTTTTCTGGCAGCAGTTGGGCAAATCGATCCAAAGCGATAAATTCCTGCAGCTCTTTTTCAGGGCGCTGGCTGTCTGGCTGTTTAATACCCAACAAATGCCGGATACCAAATTCGCGGGCGCTTTCCAGCACGCGGGAGTTATCGTCTATAAACAGGGTACGGGCCGGGTCAAAAGGTTCGATGTCTTGCAGTGCAAACCAAAATGCCTGCTCCTCTTTCGCTGCCCCTACATCTTCAGAGGAGATGATGGCATCCAAGTAGTTTTCCAACCCTGTTAACGGCAATTTAAGCGATAGGCTGGCTCTATCAGCGTTGGTGGCCAATATCACTCGGGGATGGGACTGCTTTAGCCACGTTAAAAAGTCGAGTGCATCGCTACGTAGACCAATTAAATGCTGCACTTCCCGTTTGAGCGCAACGACGTCGACATTCAGTTCTCGGCTCCAGTACGCCAGGCTGTACCAGTTTAGCGTGCCCTGTTCGCCCATAATGCGCTGCTGGAGTGCATTTTGAGATGCTTCATCAAGCTGATGAAGCTCTCTATAACGGCGCGGGAGATGCTCCAACCAGAAGTGGCTGTCAAAGTGTAGGTCCAGCAGCGTACCGTCCATATCCAGCAGCACGGTATCAATTTCGCGCCAATCAATCATTGCCGCTCCAGTCTAAAAGAGTAAGCGTGCTATTGTAGCCTAACCCTTATTTAGCAGCCATGGAGGCCCTTATGTCAGCATCTGATTCTCCCGCCGGCTACCTGCGCAAGCCGCAGATACTGGCCCGTGAGAGCGTAGCCAAAAGCCGCTTGTTTCATATTGAGTCACTGGATTTACGCTTCTCGAACGGCGAGGAGCGCCAGTTTGAGCGTTTAACCGGCGCCGACCGTGGTGCGGTAATGATTGTGGCCATGCCTGACCCTGACCATGTGTTGCTGATACGCGAGTACGCGGCAGGTTTTGAAGATTACGTATTAACGCTTCCCAAAGGATTGGTGGACTCGGGCGAGGATGTTATTACCGCGGCTAACCGTGAATTGATGGAAGAGTGCGGCTTTGGTGCTCACTGCATCGAGCCTTTAGTTGAGCTTTCACTGGCCCCCAACTATATGCGCCATCGCATGCAGGTATTAATCGCGACTGACCTGTATGCCAAACGGCTGCCGGGCGATGAGCCAGAGCCGCTTATTGTCGAGACCCACCCCATCGAAGAGCTGCCGGCCCTTTTGCTACGCGACGATTTTCATGAAGCCCGTGCCATAGCAGCCCTGTATATCGCCCGCGATAAATTACGTGACGAGAAGCGCCAAGACGCTGCTGATTTGCTGTGAGGTAATGTCGGCCCCGCCTTTCAGCGCGGGCCCCGATTTTCGAATCCAGCAAAAACCGTAGCGCGTGATAACGTTTTGCGAGGAACGAACAAATAAGGCACCCGCGGGTGGCGGCGCAAGCCGCCTTGGCTGTGCCACCGTGCTTATGTCTATGCTATTGCGCCCCGCCACCCAACCCCGGCAACGCTTCGCGTTGCTCCCGCGGGTGCGCTGCGCTTACCACGCGCTACGAATTTGCGCTATTTTCGAATCCAGCAAGAATCGTAGCGCGTGGTAACGTTTTGCGAGGAACGAGTAAATAAGGCACCCGCGAGTGGCGGCGCAAGCCGCCTTGGCTTGTGCCTCCGTGCTATTGCACCCCGCCACCCAACCCCGGCAACGCTTCGCGTTGCTCCCGCGGGTGCGCTGGCGCTTACCACGCGCTACGAATTTGCGCTATTTTCGAATCCAGCGAGAATCGTAGCGCGTGGTAACGTTTTGCGAGGAACGAGTAAATAAGGCACCCGCGAGTGGCGGCGTAAACCGCCTTGGCTTGTGCCTCCGTGTTTATGCTTTGCACTTCATCACCCGGCAACGCTTCGCGTTGCTCTCGCGGGTGCGCTGGCGCTTACCACGCGCTACGAATTTGCGCTATTTTCGGATCCAGCGAGAATCGTAGCGCGTGGTAACGTTTTGCGAGGAACGAGTAAATAAGACACCCGCGAGTGGCGGCGCCAAGCCACCTTGGCGTTGTCGCCGTGCCTGTATCCATGCCTTGTAACACACCACCTGGCAGCGCTGCGCGCTGCTCCCGCGGGTGCGCTGCGCTTACCACGCGCTACAAATTTGCGTTATTTTCGGATCTAGCGAGAACCGTGCCGCGTGGTAACGTTTTGCGAGGAACGAGCAAATAAGGCACCCGCGTGAAGCGGGTGCCGACTTTCGTGTTGGGTTAAAAGTGGGGTTTAAGCGCTATCCAGCGGCGTTGGCGGTAGCTATCCTGCCCCGCTTCCAAAAGCGTCATCGAGCGTAGCGCGGCTTCGATATCTACCGGTAGCGCAGCACGGCCTTGAAGAGCCTCGACGATTCCCTGGTAATAGGCCAGGTAGTTACCCGGCTGAGTAGGATGCTCATGGCTTGTCAGTGATGCCTTTTCACCCTGCCCTTCGCGCAGCGTCAACGTGCCTGGGGTATCTTCTCCCCAATTAACAGCAGGCACTTCCCCTGCCTTCAGGCGATCTTCTTGAGGGTCCAGACCGTATTTTATATAGCTGCCTTGCGTGCCATGTATCCGAAAACGCGGTGTCGCTTCGGCCACTAGCGCACTGGCGCTTAACTGAACACGCCGGTCATCGTAGGCCAGGAGCGCGAGAAAATCGTCATCGGCTTGCGCGCCATCGCGGCGCGTACCCAGCTCCAGTAAAATGGCGTTGGGCATCCCGAACAACTCACATGCCTGATCCAGCAGATGTGGCCCCAGGTCAAACCAGAGACCGCCACCCGCCGTGGCTTTCTCGCGCCAGCGGTCGCGTACTTCTGGTTTGAACCTATCAAAGCGCGACTCGAAACCGGTCACACGTCCTAGCGTGCCTGTCTCAAGCAAAGCCTTAACCGTTAAAAAATCGCTATCCCAACGGCGATTATGAAACACCGAGATCAAACGCTCTTTCACCACGGCCAGCGATTTTAACTGCTTGGCTTCTGACAGCGTCACGGTAAACGGCTTATCCACCACCACGTGCTTGCCCGCAGAAAGTGCCATTTTGGCAAGCTGAAAGTGGGTATCGTTGGGGGTAGGAATCACAATAAGGTCAATATCGTAACGCTGGCATAATACCCGCGCCTCGCTCTCGACCTCTACATCAGGCAAATCCGCCTGCACCTTAGCGGCGTCGCTTGAGGACACCGCGACCAAATCCAGGCCTTCCGTGGCCTGAATGAGCGGTACATGAAACGTTTTACTCGCGAACCCATAACCTACCAGGCCCACATTGATCGTTGCTTTCATAATGCTCCTTGCGAACGTTTAATCGAGCTTGGAAAGATCGCGCACCGCTCCTTTGTCAGCGGACGTCGCTAACAGTGCATAGGCCTTTAGCGCAGGCGTCACTTTGCGGGGACGCTGCTCGACCGGTTTCCAGGCCTCTTTTCCTTTGGCATCCATCGCTTCGCGACGAGCGGTAAGCTCAGCATCGGAAAGCTTGACGTTAATCGTGCGGTTGGGGATATCAATGATGATGGTATCGCCCTGTTCCACCAGGCCGATTGCGCCCCCCGCTGCCGCTTCAGGCGATACGTGACCAATGGACAAACCCGAGGTCCCCCCCGAGAAGCGACCATCGGTCAGTAGCGCGCAGGCTTTGCCCAGCCCTTTGGATTTAAGGTATGAGGTTGGATACAGCATTTCCTGCATGCCGGGACCGCCTTTAGGGCCTTCGTAGCGAATCACCACGACATCACCCTCTTTTACCTTGCCATCCAGTACGTTGGCGACCGCCTGGTCTTGGGACTCCACGACGTGAGCCGTGCCTTCAAACAGTAGAATCGAATCATCAACACCGGCAGTTTTAACCACACAGCCGTCCAGCGCGATGTTGCCGTAAAGCACGGCCAGGCCGCCCTGGGTTGAGAACGCGTGCTCCAGGTTACGAATACAACCAGTCGCTCGGTCACCGTCCAGGCTTGGCCAGCGCGTGCTTTGCGAGAAGGCCGTCTGGGTGGGCACGCCACCAGGGCCTGCTTTAAAGAACTCAACCACTTCCGGGCTGGGTGAGCGCATGATGTCCCACTCGTCCAGCGCGATTTTGAGACTATCACCGTAAACCGTGGGCACCGAGGTATCCAGCACGCCCGCGCGATCAAGCTCCCCCAGGATCGCCATGATGCCACCCGCCCGGTGCACATCTTCAATGTGGTACTTTTGGGTGTTGGGCGCCACTTTACACAGCTGCGGCACTTCGCGGGAAAGCTGATCGATATCCGACATGGTGAAGTCGACTTCCGCTTCTTGCGCGGCCGCCAGCAGGTGCAAAATGGTATTGGTGGATCCGCCCATGGCGATATCCAGGGTCATCGCGTTACGAAAAGCGGCTTTCGAGCCAATCGCGCGAGGCAGCAAGTGCGCCTCATCGCCTTCGTAGTAACGCTTGGCCAGCTCAACAATCTTGTGGCCGGCGTTTTCAAACAGACGACGACGGTCCGAGTGCGTTGCCAGCACAGTGCCGTTACCCGGCAGCGCCAGGCCGAGCGCTTCGGTCAAGCAGTTCATTGAGTTGGCGGTAAACATGCCTGAGCAGCTGCCGCAAGTGGGGCAAGCGCTACGCTCAACTTCGGCCAGCGTTTCATCATCCACGCTGTCGTCAGCTGCCATTACCATGGCATCTACCAAGTCCAGGCCATGATTTAACAGCTTGGTTTTGCCAGCTTCCATCGGCCCGCCTGAGACAAAGACGACCGGAATATTCAGGCGCATAGCAGCCATCAACATGCCAGGGGTGATCTTGTCGCAGTTGGAGATACAGACCAACGCATCGGCACAGTGCGCGTTACACATGTACTCAACGCTGTCGGCGATAATGTCGCGGCTGGGCAGCGAGTACAGCATGCCATCGTGGCCCATCGCGATGCCGTCGTCGACGGCAATAGTGTTGAATTCCTTGGCTACGCCACCGGCTTTCTCAATTTCACGCGCAACCAGTTGGCCCATATCTTTCAGGTGGACGTGACCGGGGACAAATTGGGTAAACGAGTTGGCGACCGCGATAATAGGTTTGTGAAAATCGTCATCTTTCATACCCGTGGCACGCCATAAAGCGCGGGCGCCAGCCATATTGCGGCCAGCAGTGGTCGTACGGGAGCGATACTCAGGCATAGTGTCCTCTACATCTTTTTTTTGGCCCGCTGCCAACTCGGCGGTGGGCAGGTGAATCCAGCGCCCATGATTGTGGCATGAGCGCTGCCCACAGCGCCAGATGTAGTGTCCGACGAGATTAATCCGCTGATGCGTTTCTAAAATGCCACCCTGGAGGGTGGCATCTATCACGTATGGGAGTGTTGAGGCGTTAGACGCTTAAAACTCTTCCCACTGGTCGTGCTGAGGCTGGGCGGCGAGTTTACCAAGTGCGGCATTACTGGCGGCAGGCAGTTGCCTGGTTGTTTTCTGCTGAGCCTTATGCGTAAACGAAAGCTTATCGCGGGCAGCCTTGGCACTCTCTTCTTGAAAGCCTTTTAAGCGGAACGCATCGACCACGTTGGCCAGCTCAAAGGCCTCTAGCGCCAAATTGTCAGCTGACGCCGCGATTGACTGCACTTTTGATGCATTTTGCTGTGTCACATGGTCCATTTCAGCGACGGCTGAATTAATTTGTCCGATACCGCTGCTCTGCTCATTAGAGGCTGCACTAATGGATTCCATTAACACGCTGACACGGTTTACCTGCTGCATCACATTTTCAATGGCGCGCTCTGCCTGCTCTACAGCACTCCGCCCGCCGCTGACCTCTTGAGTAGTACTGTCGATCATTTTGCGAATTTCCTGGGAAGCCGTCGCGCTCCGCCCCGCTAGATTACGCACTTCGCTGGCGACAACGGCAAAGCCGCGGCCATGATCGCCCGCGCGGGCAGCCTCGACAGAGGCATTGAGCGCCAGTATGTTGGTCTGAAAGGCAATGCCATCAATCACGCTGATCATTTCGGTCATTTTTTCTGCGCTTTGAGCAATGCGCTGCATACGCTCAACCAGGGCTTCCATCTGTTTGCCGGTATCGCGTGTGCTGTCGGCATTTTGCATGGCAAGCTCGGTTGCCTGGCGCGCGTTTTCAGTATTCTGCTGCACGGTGGAGGTCATCTCTTCCATGCTGGCAGCGGTTTGCTGAAGCGATGATGCTTGCTGCTCGGTACGTGATGAAAGCTCTTCGTTTTCAGCAGCAATTTGCCTAACGGCCGGAGTCACGATAGACACTCGACTATCCAGATCAGTGACGATACTGGCCAAACTAAAGCGCATGGTATCCAGCGAGTAGAGCAGTTCCCCGAGCTCGTCGTGGCTGGTTTGCTTGTTGCTGGCCGCCAGGTTCCCTGCCGCAATCTGAAAGGTCAGGTGGCGCGCACCCGCTAAGCCGTTGAGTACATTGCGTAGAATAAACGTACTCAGGCCAATAAGAACCAGCATGCCAATCGCGATCAGCGCCAGCTGAGCTATCAGCATCTGCTGGCGGCTGCGTTGTGCATCGGACACTAACACTTGGGCTTGCACACGCTCATCGTCGACCAGTTCACTGTTTATCTCGCGTAGCGCTGCGGTTTGGGGCTGAAGGGTGTCGGTCAGGGCTTCAAAGGCGACAAACCCATTGCCGGTTTGAACAGCCTCTAGCGCCACGTTAACGCTATCCAGCCACTCAGCGAAGAGCGCATCGAAGGCCATCACTTGCTCCGTGCTCTCTTCAACGGACCTGAACTGCTGCCACGTCGCGCTCATGGCTGCGATGTGCTGCTCAATGTTTATGCCAAGCGCCTCTATATCAGCCCGACGTGGATTACGCACGGCGGGTTCAAGCGTTTCAAGCACCTGCCCCAAGTGGCGCTCGATTTGCTGCAGGTTGGCAATGGACTCAAGACCTGATTGATTAAGCGT